>NZ_JBHVFE010000024.1:0-39387 GCF_042801945.1 Kitasatospora sp. NPDC057542 | reverse complement strand
GTCGTCCCCAACGGCACCGGCGGCGCCGGTACGGCCGCCCGTCCCGGCGGCGGCGCGGCCAACCCCGCTGCGGGCGGCGGGACCGACCGCCCCCAGGGCGGTGCGGCCGCCGCCTCGGGCGGCTCGGCCTCCGGTGGCACGGGCGGTGGCGGCGCGGCCAACCCGGCCCCCAACCAGCCCCCGGCTGCGAACCCGCCGGCGGCCCAGCAGCCCGCGCCGCCCCCGGCCGCCGCCAAGCCGCCGGCACCGGTCACCGTGATCGCCGGCCCGTACTGCTCGGGCGGCGGCCAGTACAAGATCAACGGCTGGTACGACCAGGGCACCAAGGGCTGGCGCAACAACTCGGGCGGCTACGGCGGCGACGGCTGCAACGGCACGTACGCCTCGATGCCGATGTCCGGCGACGCGAACAAGGACGACAACAGCAACTCGGTGGTCTGGACCTTCACCGTGGACAAGGTCAGCAGCTGCACCCTGTCCGTCTACATCCCGGCCAGCGGCGACGTGAAGCAGGTCGGCGGCAACCCCAGCTCCTACACCGTGCAGAGCGGTGGCGGCCAGATCGGCTCGTTCTCCATCAACCAGACGGCCAGTCGGGGCAGTTGGGTGAACCAGGGCCCGTTCTCCTACCGCGGCCCGATCTCGGTGACGCTGCACAGCCGCGGCCTGGACTGGTCGGGCAGCACCGAGACCTTCGCCCACCACGCCGCCAGCGCGGTCCGCGCCACCTGCACGGCCTGACCCCGCCCGCCCCCCTGAACCACCGAGCCCCGAACCACCGAACCCCTGAACCACCCCGAACCACAACGCCCCACGACGAAGGGAACCCCAGGCATGTCGCGCCCGGTGCTGACGGTCTGCGCGGAGCAGCGGGAGCCCGGCTCCTACCGCACGATCGGCGAAGCCCTCCAGGCGGCCCGCAGCGGCGCGGTGATCTCGGTCCGCCCCGGCCGGTACGACGAGAACCTGGTGCTCACCAAGGTGGTGAGCATCACCGCCGAGGACGTCCGGGGCAGCGTGCGGATCAGCCCCCGGCGCGGTTCGGTGGTCCAGGTGCTCACCGAGGCCGTCCAGCTCACCGGCCTGGTGCTCCAGGGGCAGGACGACGACCTGCCTGCCGTCGACGTCCCGCGCGGCCAACTCGCCATGCAGGACTGCGAGGTGATCGGCAGCGCGTGGACCGCCGTGCTCACCCGCCAGCAGGGCGAACTCGCCATGCGCGGCAGCCGGGTGACCAACCCGGCCGGCGCCGGGCTGGTGGAGACCTCCACCGGCACCAGCGTGATCGAGGACAGCGTCATCGAACACCTGGGCACCTCGGCCGTGGTCATCGGCGAGCGGGCCAACCCGACCGTCCGGCGCTGCGTGCTGCGCGACGCGCGCGGCAACGGCCTGTGCGCCAACGGCGAGTCGCGCGGCGTCGTCGAGGACTGCGAGATCTCCGCCACCGACAAGCCCGCCGTCGCCCTGGAGGAGCAGAGCAGCACGCGCCTGCTGCGCACCGAGATCCGGGACAGCGCGCTCGGCGTCTTCGTCGGCTCCACCGCCCGGGTCGTGCTGGAGGACTGCACCGTCACCGCCGTGCGCGGCCACGGCTACGTCCTCACCAACGGCACCGACCCGCTGCTGCGCCGCTGCCGCGCCGTCCGCCCCCAGGGCCACGGCCTGCACATCGCCGGCCGGGCCCGGGGCACCCTGGAGGACTGCGAGGTCACCGCCCCCGCCCAGGCCGGCATCCACGTCGGCGAGTCGGCCGGGCCCAGCCTGGTGCGGGCGGTGGTGCGCGACGCCGGGACCGACGGCGTCGACCTCACCGGGGAGAGCGCCGCCGAGTTCGACCGCCTGGAGGTCCGTGACGCGGCCGGCGTCGGCGTCGTGGTGCGCGACGGCGCCAACCCGCTGCTGCGCCGCAGCACCGTCACCGCCGCCGGCGGCCACGGGATCGAGGCGCTGCGCGACGGGCGCGGCCGGCTGGAGGACGTCACCGTCATCGACGCCGGGAAGCACGGCGTGCGGATCGCCGACGGCGCCAACACCTACCTCGGCGGCAGCCTGGTGCGCGGCAGCGGGTCCTGCGGGATCTCGGTCGGGGCCGAGGGCGTCGCCACCCTGCGCGACGTCGAGTCCACCGACAACGCCTTCGACGGGGCGAGCGTCGAGTGCGGCGGCGAACTGACCGCCACCCGCACCCGGCTGCGGACCAACCGGCGGCACGGGCTGCACCTGCTGTCCGGCGCCCGCGCCACCCTGACCTCCTGCCAGCTCGGCGACAACACCGTGGACGGGCTGCGCTCCGAGACCGTGGAGCCCGTCCGGCTCACCGACTGCGTGGCCGCCGAGAACCAGGGCTCCGGGCTGCGGCAGACCGAGCCGACCGACCGTCTCGCCGTGCAGAACCTCGACAGCCGGGACAACCGCTCGCCGGACGTCCACGGCTCGGCGGCGGTCGCCACCGCCGAGCCCGGCGCCGTGCCCGCCGCCGACGGGGCAAACGCCCCGGCCGAGGGAACCGCCGGGCCCGGCCCCGCCCCGGCCGGGCCGCAGGGCCCGCAGGCCGTCCTCCAGACCCTGGTCGGACTGGAGGGCGTCAAGGAGCAGGTCGCCACCCTGGTCAACCTCAACAAGCTGGCCCGCCGCCGCGAGCAGGCCGGGCTGCCCGCCCTGCCGATGAGCCGGCACCTCGTCTTCGCCGGGCCGCCCGGTACCGGCAAGACCACCGTCGCCCGGCTCTACGGCGCGATCCTCGCCGAACTCGGCGTGCTGCGCAGCGGCCACCTGGTCGAGGTCGCCCGGGCCGACCTGGTCGCCTCGATCATCGGCGGGACGGCCCTGAAGACCACCGAGGTGGTCAAGGAGGCCCTCGGCGGGGTGCTGTTCATCGACGAGGCGTACGCCCTGTCGGCGGGCTCCGGCGGCACCGGCCCCGACTTCGGCCGGGAGGCCATCGACACCCTCGTCAAGCTGATGGAGGACCACCGCGACGACCTGGTGGTGATCGTCGCCGGGTACGAGGCGGAGATCCGCGAGTTCCTGGCCTCCAACCCGGGCCTGGCCTCCCGGTTCAGCCGCACCGTCGAGTTCCGGAACTACAGCGTCGACGAGCTCACCACGATCGTCGAGCACGCCGCCGGCGGACACGGCTACGAGCTCGCCGAGGGCACCCGGGGGGCGCTCGTCGCGCACTTCGACCGGATGCCCAAGGGCGCCGACTTCGGCAACGGCCGGGCCGCCCGCAAGGTGTTCGAGGAGATGGTCGACCGGCAGGCCTCCCGGCTCGCCGAACTGGAGCACTTCGACAACGCGGAGCTCACCCGGCTGCTGCCCGCCGACGTCGGCGAACAGGCCGCCGCGGCCGCCGCCGGCGAGGAGCAGGCCGAGGAACCCGGCCTGCTCGACCGGCTGCGCGCCATGGTCGGCCTCGCCGCCGCCAAGGAACAGGTCGAGGACCTGGTGAACCTGACCCGGCAGACCCGGCGCCGGATCGAGGCCGGGCTGCCCGCCGCCACCATCAGCCACCACCTGGTGTTCTCGGGCCCGCCCGGCACCGGCAAGACCACCGTCGCCCGGCTCTACGGCGAACTCCTCGCCGAACTCGGCGTGCTGCCCTCCGGCCAGCTGATCGAGACGGCCCGGGCCGACCTCGTCGGCCGTTACATCGGCCACACCGCCCAGCTCACCCGGGACGCCTTCGAACGCGCCCGCGGCGGCGTGCTGTTCATCGACGAGGCGTACACCCTGACGCCCCGCAACGGCACCGGCGGGGACTTCGGACAGGAGGCGGTGGACACCCTGATGAAGCTGATGGAGGACCACCGCGACGAGGTCGTGGTGATCGTGGCCGGCTACCAGGAGGAGATGCGCGGCTTCCTCACCTCCAACCCCGGCCTGGCCTCCCGGTTCTCCCGGGAGATCACCTTCGACCACTACGCGGACGAGGAACTCGTCACCATCGTCCGGGTGCAGGCCGAGGCCGCCGGCTACACCTGCACCCCGGAGACCCTGGCCGCGCTCGGCACCCTGTTCGGCGCCGTCCCGCGCGACCGGTCCTTCGGCAACGGGCGGTTCGCCCGGCAGGTGCTGGAGGCGATGATCACCCGGCAGGCGGGCCGGCTGTCCCGGCTGGACGTGGCGGACCTCGACGAGCTCAGCCTGCTGCTGCCGCAGGACATCCCGGTCGAGCGGATCGGCAGCCTCGCGTGAGGCCGACGGCCCGCGTCCGGGCGGCCGCCGGGATGCTGGCCGCCGGGACGCTGGCCTCCGGGCTTCTGCTCCCGGCGGGCACGGCCGCGGCCGACACCCCCGACGCCCTGCCCGGCGTCAGCCAGCAGCGGCGCGACGCGAGCGGGCGGCCGGCCGGCTGCCTGGCACCGTCCACCAAGGGCACCCAGCTCACCCCCTGGCCGCAGACCTTCCTGCGGCCCGACCGGGTCTGGCCGCTCAGCCGCGGCGAGGGCGTCACCGTCGCCGTCCTCGGCTCCGGGGTCAAGGACGGCAGCGGCCTGCTGGCCGGGCGGCTCGACCTGGCCCCGCTGCCCGGCGGCCCCGACCCCGCCCAGGACTGCGTCGGCCACGGCACCTTCCTGGCCGGCCTGATCGCCGCCGACCAGCGCGACGGCGCGGGCTTCGCCGGCCTCGCGCCGCGCGCCCGGATCCTCGCCGTCTCGGTCACCAACGAGGCCGGGACCGCCTCGGCGGACCTGCTGGCCCAGGGCATCACCACGGCCGCGGAACGGGGCGCCCGGGTCATCGCCGTCGGGGTGGCGCTGCCGAACGGGACCGACGCCCTGGCGGCCGCGGTCCGCGCCGCGCGCGGCAAGGGCGCGCTGATCGTCGCCCCGGCCGCACCCGACACCACCCAGTCCGACACTTCCGGAACCGCCAAACCCGGCCCGGCCTACCCGGCGGCCTACCCCGAGGTACTCGCCGTCCGCGACCTCGCCCCCGGCGGCGCGCTTCCGGACGGCGCCTCGGCCGTCCTGGTCGGCGGCCGCATCGACCTCGCCGCCCCCGGCGACGCCGTCACCGGCCCCGGTCCCGCCCCCGGCGGCTACTACACCGGCGCCGGGCCCAGCTTCGCCACCGCCTTCGTGGCCGGCACCGCGGCCCTCGTCCTCGGCTACCGCCCGGACCTGACCGTCGACCAGCTGACCCAACGCCTGGAAGCCACCGCCTACCACAGCCCCGACCCGCGGTACGGCCACGGCACCGTCGACCCGGTCGCCGCCGTCACCCGCCTCGCGGTCCCCGCCACCGCGGCGCCGCCCACCGCGGCCGCCGCCCCCGCCATGCCCCCCATCCCACCCCCCAGTCACGCCGGCACCAGAGCGGGCCTCGTCGCCCTGGCCTCGCTCGCCGTCATCGCCCTGGTGGCGGCGGCCGGCGCAGTGGCGCCCCGGGCCCGCGCCCGAGGCTGGCGCCCGGGTCGGGCGGAGGAGGGCTGACGGGGCGGCGCCGTCGGCTGCCCGGGCCCGCCGGGGCGGGCCGGTCGGTCACGCGGGGCTGCCGCGCCGTCAGCCCTGGCGGTCGGCCATTCCGTCGCCGATGAGGGCGGCGAGTTCGAGGTAGTCGAGGCGGGCCCGGGAGCGCAGGGCGGCGGGGTCGGCGTGCGGGTGGGCCGGGACGGTGAGGGCGCCGCGGCAGCGGGTGCGGAAGTGGGGGAGGAGGTCGCGGTCGGCGATCGGGCGGTCGGTGGCCGGGGCGGGGGTGAAGACGGCGGCCGCCCCGCGGACCAGGCCGTCGTGGCCGAGGGCGGTGAGGTGGTCGAGGAGGGCGTCGGCGGTGCGGGCGCCGGCGGCGGAGGCCGGGGCGCAGAGAACCAGTTGGTCGGCGTGCTCGACGGCGGCTAGCTGGACCTCGGCCCCGGCGCCGGTGGTGTCCGCGAGGACCACCGGGTAGTGGCCGCCGGACTCGCCGAGGGCCTCCCGCAGGGCGGCCGGGTCCGGCCGTACGGACCGCAGCACGAGCCGGCCGCCCGGGCGGCACTCGCTCCCGGCGGACCCGGCGGTGGTGAGGACGAGCACCGGGTCGGCCCGGTGCTCGGCGAGCAGCGCGCCGAGGACGGTGACGGCCCCCTCGGCGGGGCCGCCCAGGACGGCGATCCGGTGGCAGGCCCGCAGCGGTACCCGGACACGTTCGAGCAGGCGCCGCCGCCGTGCCTCTCCACTGCCGGGCAGAGGGAGCAGCCGGGCGCGTGGGCGGTCCGTGCCGGGGCGCTGGGCGGGCGGGGCGGGCAGCAGGCCGGGTGCCGCCCAGGCGCCTTGGCCGCCGGGGGGCGGCTCCGTCGGGGGGACGGCCGGTTGCGGCGCCGCCGAGGTCGGCTCGACGGTCAGGTCCCGGGTGAACAACTGCCGCTCGGCGGGCGGGATCAGGACGGTGCCGAGTGGGTCGAGCGGGCTGCGGGGCAGCAGGGGGACCGGTTCGGGCCAGGCGGCCGGCGAGTAGTCGGGTGCGGCCGGGGTGGTGGTGCCCGCGCCCGCGGCGCCGTCGGAGAAAGCCATCGGATGACCTCCCGGTCCATGGTCCGCCGGACCGGTGCCTCCGGTCCGGCCGGCCCGTACAGCCGGGACTACGGCTGAAGGAGTGCCTCCGGTTCACGTGAACCACGTGCGGTGGAAGGCCCGTTGAGCGGGGCAGGGCGCACGGGGCGCCCCGTGTCACGTCGGGAGGCGCCTCATCGGAAAACCCTCTGCCCGACCGGCTACCGATCGGTACCGTCATTCGGTGGCACCCGGCGTCCGCCGAGTGCCACCGAGTCGGAAGGAGCGTGAGTCCCGTGAACGGGACGGGGGAGGGACGCGGCATGGCGGCGGACGGGCCGGAGGCGCGGGCGTTCGTCGCGGCCCTGGTGCGGGCGGGGGCGCCGAGCGTGTCCGGGCCGGCCGGGCTGGCGGTGCCCGAAGCGGCGGCGACGGAGGTGATCGCGGTCGCCCGGCGGATGGCGCTGCGCGCGGTGCCGGAGGGCTGGTGGCAGCCGCGGCCCGCTCCGGGGCTGCTGGGCATGGCGACGGCACTGGTGGTGGACGAGCACCCGTCGGCGCCGCACTGGTCGGCGGCCGAGCGGCAGCGGCTGGCGACCTGGGTGGCGGTGCTGATCGAGCACCGGGGTGAGGAGGGGGTGCAGGAGCTGCTCGGGGCGCTCACCGAAGGCTGACACCGCCGGGCCGTCCGGCGCTCGGCGGGGGCCGGGCGCCGAACGGGGCGGCGGCGGAACAGCCGCGGCTCACGGCCGCTAACGACCGGCCAACAGCGGCCGGCGCCCGCCAACGACGGCACTCGGGGTCGGGCCGGGTGTCTCGGATGGGGGCGTTGGCGGATCCTTGGTGCGGACTTGGCGGCCTCCGGCAGTGTGCTGTCGCAGCCACCGCCGGGCACGTCCGGCCGGTGCCCAGCCTGCCCTGCCCGTGCTGCGCCCCCCGCCCGACCTGAGAGGTAGCGCGTGTCGAAGCCGTCCGTCGCCCAGCCCACGTCCGTCACCCCGCCGTCCGAGGGTCCGGTGGACGCACCGGAAGGCGCCACCGTCCAGGCCCGTCCGACCCTCGACCCCGACACGCTCGCCGAGATCCACCGGCTGCACGGCGGGTACCTGCTGCGTGCGCTGCTGCGGGCCACCGGCGGGGACCGCGGCAAGGCCGAGGACATCCTCCAGGAGACCCTGCTGCGTGCCTGGCAGCACCCGGAGGCGCTGGCGGCCGGGCCGGAGGCGAGCCGGCCCTGGCTGTTCACGGTCGCCCGGCGGATCGCGATCGACCACTACCGGATGGCCGCCGCCCGCGCCAAGGAGGTGATCGGCGAGCCGACGGAGGACCGGCCGGTCGCCGACGACCCGTACGAGCAGGTGGTGGTGGCCCGGGACATCGCGCTGGCGCTGCGCCGGGTGCAGAAGCACCACCGCGAGGTGCTGGTCGAGCTGCACCTCAAGGACCGCTCGGTGCTGGAGGCCTCGGCCCGGCTGGGGGTGCCGCCGGGGACGGTCAAGTCCCGCAACTTCTACGCGATCCGGGCGCTGCGCCCGGTGCTGGCGGCGGAGCACGGGTACGCACCGGCGGAGCACGGGGCGGCCTCGGCCGCCCGCTGACGGGCCGGCCTGTTCCGGCAGCCCGCGGCCCGCCGCCCGGGCCGCCCGCGAGGCCTGCGCTTCCCGCCGCCCGGGCCGTCCGGTTCAGCCGTCCGTCGGCCGCTGGCCGGCGCGGAGGCTGAGCGACTCCTCCAGGCTGGTGGTGAACTCGCTGAGGTGGCCCGCCTGCCGGTCGTGCGCGCGGAAGCGGTCCAGCGCCGTGCGCAGCCGGCCGCGCACCTCCGGCTCCCGTCCCCGGGCCAACAGGTGGGCGGCGTAGGACTGTTCGGCCAGCGCGTGCAGGTACAGCAGGCCGGCCTCCTCGCAGGTGGCGAGCAGCCGGTGCCAGACGAGGTCGGCGGCGTCGTCGCGGACGGTCGGCGGGAGGGCCTGCGCCTCGGTCAGCAGTGACCAGAGGTGGACCTGGGTGACCGGTGTGGCCGGCAGCAGTTCCCGGGCCTCACGGGACCGGCGCCGGGCGCCCTCCAGGTCCCCGACGGCCAGGTGCACCCAGCCCTGGTGCACCTTGGCGTCGACCAGCCGCCGGCGGTCGCCGGACTCCAGCGCGAGCGCGGTGGCGGAGGCCGCCAGCCGCTCGGCCTCGGCGCAGTGGCCGAGCATCGCGGTGACCAGCGCCTGCGTGGCGAGCGCCCGGACGTGCGCGGACGCGGCCGCGGGGCCGGCCGCGGACGCGGCGGCGGCCACCGCCTTCCGGGCCGCCTCCGCGGACTCCTGCCGGCGTTCCAGCGCGACCAGCGCCTGTGCCCGGCAGTTGAGCAGCAGCGCGACCGCCACCGGGTCGCCGCACCGTTCGGCCGCCGCCTGTCCCAGCCGGGCGCAGGCGAGCCAGTCGGTGAAGCGGCTGGCGCCGTAGTAGAGCGAGCCGCAGGTCAGCGCGAGCCGCCAGGCGCGCGCCGGATCGGTGTCGGGGGACGCGATCAGGGCGGAGAGCGCCGGCTCCTCGGCGTCGAACCAGTCGAGCGCGGTGCGGATGTCGACGGCGGTCGGTAGGGGCTGCGCCGGAGGGGCGGGTGGGGCGGTGTCCTCCTGACCGGGGTCGAGGAAGAAGCCGCAGTGCCGCAGGGCGGCGAGGTAGTGGTCGGCCAGGCGCTCGCGGAGCAGCCGCCGGTGCTGTTCGGGCCGTTCGGCGAGCAGCCCGGCGCCGTACAGCCGGACCAGGTCGGTGCGGGCGTGGCGGCCGGGGGCGGTGCCGGTGAGCAGGTGGTGGGAGGCCAGCTCGCCGAGCGCCCGGTGGGCGGCGGCGGTGTCGCTGCCGAGCAGTGCGGCGCTCGCCGGGGTGTCCACCTCGCGGCCGGGGTGGGCGGCCAGGGCGGTGAGCAGTTCGGCCGCGGGCTCGGAGAGCCGGCGGTGGGTCAGCCGGAGCCGGCCCGCGACGGAGAGTGTGCCGTCGGCGTCCAGGGCGGCCAGCCTGGTCCGTTCGTCGGCGAGTTCGGCGACCAGCTCGGCGATCGTCCAGTCCGGCCGGGCGGCCAGCCGGGCGGCGGCGATCCGCAGGGCGAGCGGCAGGTGGTCGCAGAGCCCGGCGAGGCGGGCGGCGGCCTCCGGCTCGGCGCGCAGCCGCTCGGGCGTCAGGGCGCGCTCCAGCAGGTGCAGGGCGTCGTCCTCGGGCAGCGCGGCCAGGCGCAGCAGGGTGGCTCCCTCAAGGGTGACCAGGCCCTCCAGCGAGCCCCGGCCGGTGACCACGGCGGCGCCGGCCGGGCCTGCGGGCAGCAGGTCGGCGACCTGGTCGGCGTCGGCGGCGTCGTCCAGCAGCACCAGCAGCCGCCGGCCCCTGCTGCGTTCGCGGTAGAGCGCCGCCCGGGCGGCGCGCTCGGCGGGGACGCCGTCCTCCGGCACGCCGAGTGCCCGCAGGAAGCGGGCCAGGACGGCCTCCGGCAGGGCCGGGCCGTCCGGGGCGAGGCCGTGCAGCTCGGCGTGGAGCAGGCCGTCCGGGAAGCGGTCGGCGACCCGGTGGGCCCAGTCGGTGACCAGCGCGCTCTTGCCGACCCCGGCCGGGCCGACCACCAGCACCGGGCCGTCCCCGGCGCGGGCGGGCCCGCAGGCCCGGTCGAGTCGGGCCAGGTCCGTGGTGCGGCCGACGAAGTCCGGGTGGCGGCGGGGGAGTTGGCGCGGGACCAGTGGAAGCAGCGGCGCCGGTTCGGGACGTGGGGGAGCGGTGGGCGGCGGCTCCACCGCGCGGTCGTCGGCCAGCACCACGGCGAGCGCCGCCCGCAGCGCCGGGCCCGGGTTGATGCCCAGCTCGTCGTCCAGCCGCACCCGGGCCTGGTGGTAGGCGGTCAGCGCCTCGGCGGGCCGGCCCGCCTGGTGCAGGCAGCGCATCAGCAGCGCCACCAGCTCCTCGCGCAGCCCGTCCATCCGTACGCCCTGCTCCAGCAGCGGTACGGCCGACGCCCCGGTGCCCTGGCCCAGCCGCAGCCCGGCCCAGTGGAGGAGGGCGGCGGTGCGGGACTGCTTCAGCCGGTCCACCGCGGCGGCGCGCAACGGGGTGTCGGGCAGGTCGGCCAGGGCCTCGCCGCGCCACAGCCGCAGTGCCTCCTCCAGCAGCGCGACCGCCGCGGTGCAGGCGCCGAGCCCGGCCTGCCGGTCGGCCGCGCCGGTCAGTTCCTCGAAGCGCAGCGCGTCCACCGTGCCGGCCGGCCCGTCCAGCAGGTAGCCGGAGTCCCGGGTGTGCAGCTCGAAGGGGGTGTCGGCGAGCACCTTCCGCAGCGCGGCGACGTGCCCCTGCACGGCTGCTCGTGCGCTCGGCGGCGGCTGCTCGTCCCACAGCAGCTCGCACAGCTGGTCCACGGTGACCAGGTGCCCCAGCCGCAGCGCCAGCAGTGCCAGCACGGCCCGCCGCTGAGCACCCGCCACGCCGGTGAAGCCGTCTGCCCCGACCCGCAACTCCACCGGCCCGAGCAGTCGAATCCGCACCAGTACCCACCACCTCATCGCAAACCGCGCATCACACCCGAAGCGCTCACCGGCCCTCGGGGTGGAGCAGTGTAGTGCGAGAACATGTCCGGTCCAGTCCGGCAGTCGCTCCTGCCCTCGGTGGACGCCACGGGGCGGCCGAAGGTTGCACCGGAGGGGCGGCGGACCGCGACGGGTGGACGGGACCGCCCTGTCGTACCCCGCCGGTACGGTGCGGAGACGGGCCCGACCCGGTGTGAAGGGCCTGGTCGGCCCTATCCTCGAACCGGCCGGGGAGTCGTTGGCGGGGGAGGGGAACAGACGCGTGCACATCGATCTGCTCGGACCGGTGGTGGTGCGGCGGGAGGACGGGACGGCGGTGACGCCTTCGGCGCCCAAGCGCCGGGCACTGCTGAGCGCGCTCGCCGTACAGCTGAACCGGACGGTGGCCACCGAGGAGCTGATCGAGCTGGTCTGGGAGGGCTGCGCCCCGCCCACCGCGCGGGCCGCTCTGCAGGGCCACGTCGCGGCGCTGCGCCAGCTGCTGGACGGCCCCGGGCTGGAGCTCGGCACCCGTGGGTCCGGCTACCTGCTGGCCGGCGAGCCCGACCGGGTCGACGTGCTGCGCTTCGGCCGGCTCTGCGAGCAGGCGGGCGTCCTGCTCCCCGAGCCCGCCACCCCGACGGAGGGCGTCTCGCCGGACCCGGCACTGCCCCTGCTGCGCGCCGCGCTGGACCTGTGGCGCGGCCCGGCGCTCGCCGACTGCGGCTCCGCCCTGCTGCGCGAGCGGATGCTCCCGTACCTGACCGACCTGCGGCTGCGCGCCCTGGAGCGGCTGGCCGACGGCCTGCTCCGGGCCGGCCGGGGTGGCGAGCTGGCCGCCGAACTCGCCGAGGCCGCCGACGGCCACCCCGCCCGGCAGGCGCTGGCCGCCCGGCTGGTGCGCTGCCTGGAGCAGGACGGGCGGAGCGTCGAGGCACGGGAGTGCTACGAGCGCGCCGTGGCCCGGCTCACCTGGCCACCCGGTCCGGAACTGCGCCGGGCCGCCGCCCCGTTCGGCGCCCGGCCCGCCGCCGACCGCCGGTTCGTCGGCAGGAACGCCGAACTCGCCCGGCTGGACCAGGTGCTGCCCGCCGCACGGGACGGCCGCCCGATCCTGGTCACCGGCCCTGCCGGGGTCGGCAAGACCAGCCTGGTCCGGCAGTGGACGGCCCGGTGCGGCGACGCCTACTTCCCGGACGGCGTCCTCCGTGCCGAGCTGCGCGGCTTCGACCCGGACGGGCCGCGCGAACCCGCCGAGGTGCTCGGGGAGTTCCTCACCGCCCTCGGTGAAGCCCCGGACGCGCTGCCCGCCGAACCCGAGGACCGCGCCCGCCGCTACCGCGAACTGATCGCCGGCCGACGGATGCTGGTCGTGCTGGACGACGCCGCCTCCCCCGAGCAGCTCGTCCCGCTGCTGCCCGACCCGCCGGCCACCGACAGCGAGCCCGCCCCGGTCGCGATCGTCACCAGCCGCAGCCGGCTGCGCCACCTGCTGGTCCGCACCGGCGGCGTCCCGCTGCCGCTGGGCGGGCTCGGCCCCGACGAGGCCGCCGCCCTGCTCGCCCGCACCCTCGGCGCGGACCGCACGGCCGGTGAGCCGGAGGCGGTCGCCGAACTCGCCGAGCGCTGCGACCACCTGCCGCTCGCGCTGCGCCTGGCCGCCGCCCGCCTGGCCGCCCGGCCCGACTGGTCCGTGGCCGACCTCGCCGCTGAACTCGCCGACGAGCAGACCGGCCTGGCCGCCCTCTCCGGCACCGGCACCGGCCACGGTCCGCTCGGCCTCACCACCGCGCTGGACCGGACGTACCGCACGCTGGCGCCCGACGCCGCCCGGCTGTTCACCCTGCTCGGCCTGCACCCCGGCGCGGAGATCGGCACCGACACCGCCGCCGCCCTCGCCGACCTCCCGCCCGCCACCACCCGCACCCTGCTGACCAGGCTCGACGCCGTCCACCTGCTGGAGGAGACCAGCCCCGGCCGGTACGCCCGGCCCGAGCTGGTCCGCCGTCACGCCGCCGCGCAGGCCGCCGAACTCACCTGTGACGAACGGTTCCTCGCCCTCGACCGGCTGATCGCCCACTACCTCGACGTCACCGCCGGCCGGACGGCTGCGAGCGCGCAGGCCGGCGGCGGCGCCCGGGTGGCGGCCTGGTTCCGCCGCGAGGAGAGCGCCCTGCGCGCCGTCGTGCTCTGCGCCGAGCAGTACGGGCGGACCGCCGAGGCCTGGCAACTCGCCCACCGGACCAGCCTGCTGTACGAAACCACCGGCCACGACCGGACGAACTGGCGGGCCGTGGTCGAGGCCGGGCTGCGCGCCGCGCACGCGGACCGTGACGAGGCGGCGGTCGCCCGGCTCGCCACCGACCTCGCCGTCCTGCACATCGACCGCGGGGCCCACCGCACCGCCGCCGACCAGCTGGAGCTCGCCGTCGGGGCCGCCGACCGGGCCGGCGACGCGGCGCTGCGCCACCACTGCCGCAGCCGGGTGGCCGCCGCCCTGCTGCGGGCCGGCCGGTACGAGCGGGCGGTGCCCATGCTCGGCGACCTGGTGACCGCCGCCCGTACTCCGGCCACCGACCACCTGCTGGTCCGCTCGCTCACCGACCTCGCCGACGCGCTGGTCCTGGCCGGCGACCCCGGGCCCGCCCTGCGCCGCGCCGACGAGGCGGTGCGCGCGGCCACCGCCCGCTCGGGCGGCGCCGAGGCCGTCCTCGCCACCCACAGCCGGGCCCGCGCCCTGCACGCCCTCGGCCGCCGGGACGCCGCGCTCTCCTCGGCCCGGCTCGCCGTCGCCCTCGGCCGCACCGTCGGCGATCCGGCCCTGGAAGCCCGCTCCCACGGCCTGCTCGCCGACCTGCTGGACGCCCTCGGGCGCACGGTCGAGGGCGCGCAGGAGAGACGGCTCGGGTAGGGATCCGTCGGGCCGGTGGCGGGAAACCGCTGTTCGACCAGCGGAACCACAGGCGGAACTATCGGCGGTTCGCTCCCCCGTGCAACCGCCCCCCGCCCGGCGGCCCCGCCCGCGCACATTCCGTCTGACCTGGGCGGATACCCTGCCGACGAGCGAAGTAGGAGGAACTCCCCGACCGGGGCATACTTCTGCCTGGAACGAACCGCCGGAGGCGACTCCAGGCGGAAGTGCGGAACTGCGCAGGACCGACGGAGTGGGGGCGGGGCATGGCGGCCGGGGGCGGTACGGACACGGACGCGAACGAGTTCAGCCGTCTGCTGGCCGGGCACCGGGTGGCGGCGGGCCTGACCCAGGAGGAGCTCGCCGCGGCCGCCGGTGTCAGCCTGCGCGCCCTCGGGGACATGGAACGCGGCCGCACCCGCGGACCGCAGCGGCGCACCGTACGGGCCCTGGCGGAGGCGCTCGGGCTGGACGGGACGCAGGCGCAGGCGCTGGACCGGGCCGCGCAGTCCGGCCGCCCGCGCGGGGCACGGCCGGGCTCGGCGCCCGTCGGGAGCCAGGCCCGGCCCCGCCGGTCCGCCCCGCGCGAAGCCGCCCGCCCGGACGCCCCACGCGCCGACGCCCCGGCGACGGCCCCCGCCGAGACCGGCCAGAGCGCCCTCGCGCTGCCCCGCGACATCGCCGACTTCACCGCCCGGGAGGACGCCCTCGCCCTGCTCGACCGCCTGGCCGAGGACGAGCAGCCGGCCCACCCGCGCGTGGTGCTGATCAGTGGTCAGCCCGGCCTCGGCAAGACCTCCTTCGCCCTGCACGCCGCCCACGCCCTGGCCCCGCGCTTCCCGGACGGCCAACTCTCGCTGGACCTCGGCGGGATGTCCCCGCAGCCGCTGTCCGCCCGGGACGCGCTCGGCCAGGTGCTGCGCGCCCTGGGCGTCGCCGACGCCGCGGTGCCCGCCGGGACGGAGGAACGGGCGGGCCTCTACCGGGCGCTGGTCCGTGAGCGGCGGCTCGTGCTGGTGCTGGACAACGCCGCCGACGAGAGCCAGGTGCGCCCGCTGCTGCCCGGTTCCGGCCCGGCCGTGACCATCCTGACCAGCCGCAACGTGCTGCCCGGACTGGAGTCGGTGCACCGGCTGAACCTGGACGTGCTGTCCCCGGCCGAGGCGGCCGTCCTGCTGGCCCGGATCGCCGGCCGCGAGCGGATCGAGGCCGCACCCGACGCCACCGCCGAGCTGGCCAGCCTCTGCGGCTACCTGCCGCTCGCGCTGCGGATCGCCGGGCAGCGCCTGGTCGCCCGTCCGCAGCAGCCGGTCGCCCACCTGGTGCGCCAGCTCGCCGCCGAGGAGAACCGGCTGGACCTGCTGGAGACGGGCGACCTGGCCGTCCGCCCGGCCTTCGAACTGTCCTATCGGCGGCTGCCCGCCGAGTCCCAACTCGTCCTCCGGCGCTGCGCGTTGACCGCCGGGCAGGACTTCACCGCGGAGATCGCCGCGGCCTACGCGGGCCGGTCGGCGGCCCGCACCGAGCTGGTGCTGGAGCAGCTCGTCGACGCCGGACTGATGCAGCCGGCCACCTCGGACCGCTACCGCCTGCACGACCTGGTGCGGCTCTACGCGGGCGAGCGGCTGGCCGCCGACGAGACGGCCCAGGAGCTGGCCGAGGCCCGTACCGGGGCCGGCCGCCGGATCCTCGGCCGGGCGGCCGCCTACGGACTGCGTTTCGACCCCGACCACGCCACGGACGGGACCGGCACCGGCGGGTCCGCAACCGCGCACCTCACCGAGGCGGCCGCCTGGCTGGAGTACGAGCACCCGGAGTGGCTGGCCGCCCTGCACCAGGCACAGCAGGCCGGCCGGTATCAGGAGGTGGTGGACACCGCCGAGGCGATGCACTGGTTCTCCGACCGGCTGCTGAGCTGGGGCATCTGGGCCGAGGTGTTCCAGCTCTCGGTGGACGCCGCCCGCGCGATCGGGGACAGGCAGGTCGAGGCGGTGCACGTCAACTACCTGGCCTGGACGTACGTCACCTGCCTGCACCGCTACCGGCGCGGCGTCGAACTGGCCACCGAGGGGCTGGAGCTGGCCCGCGCCGTGGGCGACCGGGAGCAGGAGGGCTGGGCCCTCACCTATCTCGCCTCGGGCCTGCGCTACCTCCAGCGCTACCGCGAGGCGACCGACGCCTTCCACCGGGCGGCGGACGCCTTCGCCGGGGTCGCCAACCGGTCGGCGATGATCGGCCGGCTGGTCACCCTGCGGGGCGCCGCCAACTGCCTGCGGGAGTCCGGCCGGGCCGAGGAGGCGGCGGATTCGCGCCGGCGGGCCCTGGCCGGGGCGCTGGAGCTGGTGGAGCGCTGGTCCTCGCCGCTGATCCACCTGCTCGCGGCCATGACCGCGCACGAACTCGGCCTGGACCGCGCGGCGTTGAAGCGCTGGCCGGCTGCCGAGAAGGCCTACCGGCAGGCCCTGGTGCACTTCGAGGCGGTGGGCCGCCCGGACAGCATGACCAAGACGCTGACCGAACTGGGCACCGCGCTGATCGAGCAGGGCCGCGCCGAGGAGGCCCGCGAGCTGCTCACCGAGGCGCTCACCGACCTGAGTGCGGAGGGCCCCCGCTCGGCGGGCGCCGGCCGGCACTGAACGGCGCTCGACGAGACCGCGCCCGGTGGCCGACCCGGTCCGGTAGCGGCCCGCGGCGCCCGGCCATGACAGTGCCCGCCCCGGTCGAACCGGAGGCGGGCACGGGCCGATCGGCCGGTCAGATCCGGGTGTCCTCCACCACCGGCAGCGAGTCGACCGGGACGGAGGCCGGCGCGAAGGCCGTCCGCGGGGCGACGGCGGGCTGCTTGCCGCAGAAGGCCGGCTCCAGGGTGTTCATCAGCCCCTGGGTCACCGAGCCGTTGTTGGAGGCGTTGGCGAAGACCACCACGCTGCGCCGCCCGTCCGGGGTGGTGAAGGACTGGCTGTTGAAGCCCTGCACGATGCCGCCGTGGCCGTACACGTCCCCGCAGGAGAGCGAGATGCGGCGCAGGCCCAGGCCGTAGGCGATCTTCGCGGTGGGGGTGGGCAGGGCGGCGGTCATCTGCTGGAGCGAGGCGTCCGAGACGAGCCCGCCGCTGCTGCCGGCCATCAGCGCGCCGAGGAAGCGGTCGAGGTCCTCGGCGGTGGAGATGACGGCTCCGGCGGCCCACACCCAGGAGCCGGTCTGCTCGGTGGAGTCCAGCAGCGGCCTGCTGCGGTCGTCGTTGGTGAGGTAGCCGGTGACGTGGGCGCCGCGGATCTCCTGGGCGGGCACCACGAAGGAGGTCCTGCGCAGGCCGAGCGGCCGGATGATGCGATCGTCCAGCACCTCCGGGTACGGCCGACCGGTGAGGTGCTCGATCGCCAGGCCCATCAGCACGTAGTCGGTGTTGGAGTAGGAGTAGCGGCTGCCGGGGGTGTACTGCACGCCGTGCCCGACCGACATCGCCACCAGCTCGCGCGGGTCGTAGACCTTGGTGCGGATGCGCGCCTCGAACGCGCTGGTGGTCTCCTCACCGGCCTGCTCCAGCAGGTCGTTGGTGTGGTCGTAGACGCCGGCCCGGTGCTCCAGCACCTGGCGGCCCGTCATGGTCCAGGCCTCCGGCAGGGTGCCCTCGGGCAGGTACTCGCGCAGCGGCCGGTCGAGGTCGATCCGGCCCTCCTGCGCCAGCTGCATCACGAGAACGGCGGTGAACATCTTGCTGTTGCTGCCGACCCGGAACCTCCACGAGGAGTTCATCGGGGTCCCGTCCAGGTCGGCCAGGCCGACGCTCACCGAGCGGGTCCGATCGGCGCCGCCGTGGTCGCGGATCACCGCGAAGGCGCCCGGGGCACCGGCTGTCGTGGTGGCCTGGAGGGCGGCGCGCACACCGGCGAGGTCGGGGGCGGGCGCGTCGGTGGTGTCCTGGCCGGCCGCCGCGGCGGGCAGGGCACCGGTCGCCACCAGGACGGCGCCGGCGGCGGCCACCGCGAGCGGACGCAGAAGGCTGGTCTTCGCCATGTTCCTCGGTTCTCTCGTCAGCTGACGCAGTGTCCGACCGCGCCGTTCGGAGATCACTATCACCGGCCCGGGCGGTTGGTGGCAATGTGAACAGGTTCGCCCGAATTTCCCGTTGTCGGTGGCGAGTTCGGCGGTCGCACCGTTCGTTTCCCGCTCCGGGGCCAAGGTTTCACCTGCCGTCGTCTACCCGCGTCGACGGACGCGCCCCATGCTGTTCGGGCGCTTTCGCGCACTCCGGCGCGCTCCGGTGTTCCCCTCGCCGACCACGGAGGCACCTCCCGTCCCGGGCCCGGCTCACCGGGCCGTCTCCCACCCGAGGAATTGTCATGACTTCGTCCATGAAGCCCCTGAACCCCCGCTCCCGCCGCACCGCCACCGCGATCGGTTCGGCCGTCGCCCTGGTCGCCGCCTCCGCCGGCCTCTGGGCGGCCACCGCCACCACTGCCCAGGCCGCCGCGCTGCCCACGCCCGACCACATCGTCGTCGTGGTGATGGAGAACCACGCCTACACCCAGGTCATCGGCAGCAGCAGCGCCCCGTACATCAACAACACCCTGAAGGCGGGCGGCGCCAACCTCACCCAGTCCTTCGGCATCACCCACCCGAGCGAGCCGAACTACTACGCGCTGTTCTCCGGTTCCACCCAGGGCACCGTCGACGACAGCTGTGTGACGGTCGGCGGCTTCCAGGCCGCCAACCTCGCCTCCGAGGTCATCGCCGCCGGCAAGACCTGGGCCAGCTACAACGAGTCCCTGCCCAGCCAGGGCAGCACCGTGTGCAGCAGCGGCAGCTACGCCCAGAAGCACAACCCGTGGTTCGGCTTCGGCAACGTCCCGCTCAGCTCGGCGAAGACCTTCGCCCAGTTCCCGACCGACTACAGCACCCTGCCGAACGTCTCCTTCGTGGTGCCGAACCTCTGCAGCGACATGCACGACTGCTCGGTCGGCACCGGCGACACCTGGATCAAGAACAACCTCGGTGCGTACGCCGCCTGGGCCCAGACCCACAACAGCCTGCTGGTCGTCACCTTCGACGAGGACAACAAGCTGTCCGGCAACCGGATCCCGACCGTGATCTACGGCGCCCACGTGACGCCCGGCAGCAGCAGCTCCACCACCTACAACCACTACAACGTGCTGCGCACCCTGGAGGACCTGTCCGGCGCCACCGGCCACGCGGGCAACGCGGCCTCCGCCGCCGACATCACCGGCATCTGGAACTGAGCCACGTCACGGTGATCAGGGCTTGACCCGAGCCTGAGCCCGGGCCGGTGGCCGCTCGGCCGTCGGTTCGGGCGCGGTGTCGGAGGTGGTCCCGGTCACGGCCGAGGGCCGCGCGCCGTGCCTGCGCACCCCGGGCACCGCCGCCGTGCCCGCGCAGACCAGCGTCACCAGCGCCGCGGCCGCCAGCAGCGGCACCCGGCTGCCCCAGGCGTCGGCGGCGAGCGGCGCCAGGGCGTACCCGAGCGGGGCCGCGCCCAGCGAGAGCAGCCAGTCGTACGAGGTGACCCGGGCCAGGGCCCCGGCCGGGACGTCCTGCTGCACCACCGTCTGCCACACCGGGTTCAGGAAGCCCAGCCCGGCCATCGCCACCGCCTGCGCGGCCACCGCGAGGGGCACCGGAGCCGGGACGGCCAGCGCGAGCAGCGGCAGCCCGTACAACGCGAGCGCGAGGTTGCCGGCCAGCACCGGGCGGCGGGGGCGGACGCGCCCGGCGATGAGCGAGCCGACCAGCAGACCCACCGCCCCGGCCTGGGTGAGTGCCACCCAGGCGCCGTCGCCGCCGAGGCGGGTGGTGGCGATCAGCGGGCCGAGGGTGAGCAGTACGGCGCTCGCGCCGTTCCACACGCCGTGGGCGATCAGGCTGGTCCAGTACCAGTCCCGGGAGCGCACCTCGCCCCAGCCCTCGGCGAGGTCCCGGAGCAGCGAGCGCGGTTCGGCGGTGGCGCTCTCGGCGCCCCGAGCGCTCTCGACGCGGTCGACGGTGAGCCGGGTGAGCAGCGCGGCGCTCAGCGCGAAGGAGGCGCCGTCCAGCACGAACGCCCAGCCGGGCCCCGCCGTGTACACCAGCAGCCCGGCCAGCGCCGGGCCGCCGAGGCGCGCGGCGCCGGTCGCGGTGCCGAGCAGGGCGTTCGCCCGCAGCCGCAGCTCGCCCCGGACAGTGGCCGCGACCAGCGGCGAGGCGGTGGGCATGGCGAAGGCGGAGGCGATGCCGCCGAGGGCCGAGGCGAGGGCGATGTGCGTCAGGCTCGGACGCCCGCCGAGCAGCTCCAGGCCGACGAGCAGCTGGGCGACGGCCCGGACCAGGTCGGTGGTGAGGGCGACCAGGCGCGGGTCGAAGCGGTCCCCGGCCACCCCGCCGAAGGGCAGCAGGAGCAGCTTCGGCACCACCGCGCAGCCCAGCACCAGGGCGAGCGCGGCGGAGGAGCCGGTGGCCCGGGTGATGGCGATGGCGAGGGCGGCGGGGACGACGGCGTCGCCGAGGGTGGAGATCGTCCGGCCGATGAAGAGCAGGCGGAAGCCGCTCAGGCTCAGGGGGTGTGGTGTCACGCGCCGCACCATATTTCGGTGTCGAAATTTTGGCAACGAATATTTTGATGCCGTTGCTTCAGCCTTTGTAGACTCCTTCCATGGCCGAGCACCACCACCAGCAGGACGCCCCGCCCCGTGACTGGACGGACGGCCACGTCGACCGCTGGCAACCGGTACTGCCCGGCCTCGACCCGGACATCGAGGCCTCCGTGACCCGGATGTCGCGGCTCACCCGCCACCTCGGCCGGGTCCGCGAACAGGGCGTCGCCGACTACGGCCTGCACAAGCACGAGTTCGACACCCTGCACGTGCTCGCCGGCCGCGGCGGCCATGCCGCCCCCTCCGACCTCCGGGCCGACCTCAACCTCGCCCCGGCCTCGGTCACCGGCCGGCTGGAGACCCTGGAGCGGCGCGGCTTCGTCCTGCGCACGCCGTCCACCGAGGACCGCCGGAAGGTCGACATCGTGCTGACCGAGGCCGGGCGGGCCGCCTGGCGCGAGGCCCTGGACGTGGTGGGCCGGGAGGAGCTGCGGCTGCTGGGCGTGCTGTCCGAGGAGGAACGGCGCGCCCTGGCGGACCTGCTGCGGAAGGTGATGCTGGCTCAGGAGGGCGAGGGGTAGGAGCCCGGTCCCGGCCGCCGGGGTCGACCCGCGGTGCCCGCCCCTGGTATCGATAGGGGCGTGCGATTCGAACGTGTGCCGGTGCCGGAGGGCGTGGGGGCGCGGCCCCGGGACGGGCGGGGCTACCCGGTGCCCGCGATCACGCCGTGGCAGGGCGACGTGCCGCAGTTCGCGCTGACCGACCACGGGCGCAGCGCCGACTGCGCGCTGGAGCGCCGGTGCTCGGTGTGCGGGCGGTTCATGGAGCGCGGACCGGTGTGGCGGGTGGTCGGCGCCGCCGAGAGCGAGGCGATCGCCGGGGCGCTCGCGGCCGGGCAGCCGTACCGCAACCTCGCACCCACCATGGAAGGCCCCGGCCACCGGGCCTGCATGCTCTACGCCGCCATGGTCTGCCCGTACCTGGCGCGCCCCAACGCCCGGCGGCGGGCGAGCGCCGAGGACCCCGCCGACGAGCTGACCTCGGCCGCCGTCCGGGGTGCGGCGCGCGGCGGCGCGGGCGCGGTGGTCGGGTTCGGCGACTACGAGTACGCGGTCACCGAGACCCGGGTGCTGTTCCGCTTCCTCGACGTGGTCGAGTTCCTGCCGCACGAGTCGGCCGACGAACACCTGGCCGAGCTGCGCGCCGAGTTGGCGAAGACCTCGTAGGGCCCGCCGGCCCGGCCGGCGGGAAGTGCCGACCGGGCCGGGCCGAGCCGGGGCGTCGGGGGTCAGACCGCTCGGGTCTGCGCCCAGTCGTAGAGGCGGTGGGCGCCGTCCCCGAGGCGGGTGGCGTACAGCGTGCCGGCCGGGCCGCCCGCGAGCTCCTCGGTGGTGGTGGTGACGCCGACCACCGTGCCGGTCCCGGTGCCCGGGTCGAACCGGGCGAAGTGGGGGCCGCCGCTGGCCCCGTGCGACATGTCGCAGGTCTCGCCCCACAGCAGCGGGGCCTTGGGCCCCGGTCGGGCCGGTCCGGCGCAGTGGATCATGCGCGAACCGGTGTACCGGCCGCCGGGGTTGTTCAGCCGGTCCTTGGGATACCCGAAGGCGTGCACGAACTCGCCCTCGGCGGGCGGGGTGAACGCGATCTGCTGGCTGCCGGTGACGTCCGCGATCCGCCGCCCCCCGGCTGAACGGTTCGCCACCAGGACGCCGGTGTCGTGACCGGCCGCGGCGACCGCGTCCGAGGTGGTCCCGGCCGGATCGGCGTCCCAGCGGGAGGAGGTGGCCATGGTCCTGATGCTGAACCCGCCGAGCGGCTTGGTCCCGTTGCGGTAGCCGGGCACGAAGTAGAGGTTGTGGTTCCAGGTGTCGTCGGCCGTGGGGGCCCCGACACCCCGCAGGCAGTGCGCCGCCGTGATGACGGTGCTGCGGTTGGCGCTGTTGACGACGGTCGCGGTGCAACTGCCGTCGTAGCCGTCGGAGAAGGTGAAGAAGAGCCGCCCGACGCTCCGGTTCACCGCTCCGCCGTGGGTCCACACGGCCCCGGGGTCGGGGGTGTCCGCGGGCAGCGGCCGCGGGTCGTCGGGCGTGTTGTCGTCCTCGGGGACGGGCGTGATCTCGGGGACCAGGGCGCCCGCCAGCCTCATCCGGTCGGGCGTCCAGTAGGCGTCGATCCGGTCGCGCTCCTGCGCGGTGGTGGTGCCGGAGTGCGTCGTGACGGTTTCCCGTTCCGCGGCGAGGGCCGTGCTCGGCAGCAGCACCGCCGCCGTGGTCGCGCTCAGCAGGAGGGCGCCCGCGGCGGCGAGCCTGCGGGGCAGTGTGCGGTCGGTGGCCTTCGTTCCAGGTGTCTTGGGCATGTGCGGCACCGTAGGCGCGGCACGTCAGGCTTCCGTGTGGAGCGGGTTTCGGTCCGCCGTCGAAAGGATCAGGTTCCGGTAACGGCGTTTCGGCCTCGTATCGGTGGTCGCCACCGCAGCTGATCTGCCATCAGGGGCGGTAGGATGGCAGGCCCTTGATGGTGGAGACCTGGGTCGGCGCGGCCGAGCCGTCGGCGGGCAGGGTGCTGATGCCGTCCGGGGTGCGGACCGCGATGGTCCTGCCGTCGGGGGACCAGGCGGGTTCGGTGTAGTCGGTGGTGGCCGACGGGGTGAGGTCCTTCTCGGCCGTCTGGTCGATCTGCGTGGAGCGGGTGAACAGGTGGTCGTGCCCGTTCACCGAGCGGACGAAGACGACGTGCTCGCCGTCCGGGGCGAGGGCCGGCTGCGAGCCCTTGCCCAGGTCCCGGGTCGCCGGCCGGATGTAGTCGTCGTACAGGTACACCTCGTTGGCCGGGGTGTTGGCGTAGACGATCTCGCCCCGGTGGCCGCCCGCGTTGGCCCAGGTGTTGCCGGTCTGCGGCGGCTGCGGCAGCGGATCGCCGCCGCCCTCGGAGATGCGCGGGGTGAGCACCTCGGGGGTGGCGCCGGGGGACTTGGTGAGGACCTTCGCCAGCCGCAGCGTGCCGCTTTTCTCGGAAGTGAAGACGATGGCGGCGTACCGCTCCAGCGCCTCGGCGCCGGCGATGACGCTCGGGTCGGCGGTGGCGTGCTGCCAGGTCGGGTGGGACCAGGTCTCGCCACCGGGGTTCCTGGCGAGGACGACCTTGCCGCTGCCGTCCGGGTTGGCGGTCATCAGGTCGCCGTTGCCGTTGACGAAGGCGGCCTTCTTGCCGTCGGGGGACCAGGCCAGGTCGCGGACGACGGTGCCGAAGTCGACGGTGGCGCCGTTCAGCGCGACGGTGCTGGTGCCGGTGGAGATGGTCAGGTGGTTGGCGGCCGAGGTGCCGTTGACCACCTTGCCGCCGGGCGCGGCACTGCCGGAGGGGGCGGGAGCGCCGGGCGCGGTCGTCCCCGGCGCCGCCGCCCCGGGGGCGGCGCCGGTCGGGGCGGCGGTGGGGGCGGAGTCGCCGTTCTCGGGGCCGCAGGCGGAGACCAGGACGGCGCCGACGCTGACCATCAGCGCGATCGCCGCGGTGGTGCCGAACCGGTTCCGCACGGAGCTGTTGTGCACGGACATCTTCCACGTCCCCCTCGGGTGCTGTTCGCTTCCGACGAGAAGCCTCCCAGGACGAGGTCAGCGGCGGATGCGTGCCGCGTCACAGCCGTGGAACAGCGCGGGCGCGCCGTGGCCCCGCGGGGGTGTCGTTCAGAGGCCGAGTTCGGTGAGGCCGGGGTGGTCGTCGGGGCGACGGCCGAGCGGCCAGTGGAACAGCCGCTCCTCGGCGCTGATCGGCAGGTCGTTGATGGAGGCGTACCGGCGGGCCATCAGGCCGTTCCGGTCGAACTCCCAGTTCTCGTTGCCGTAGCAGCGGTACCAGTGGCCGGCGTCGTCGTGACACTCGTAGGCGAAGCGGACGGCGATGCGGTCGCCGCCGTACGCCCAGAGTTCCTTGATCAGGCGGTAGTCCAGCTCGCGCTGCCACTTGCGGGTGAGGAAGTCGGCGATCCGCTCGCGGCCGGTGAGGAACTCGGAGCGGTTGCGCCAGCGGCTGTCCGGCGTGTAGGCGAGGGCGACCCGTTGGGGGTCGCGGGTGTTCCAGGCGTCCTCGGCGGCCCGGACCTTCCGGCGGGCGGTCTCCTCGGTGAACGGGGGCAGGGGAGGGCGCTGCTCGGTGCCGGTCTCGGGCATGGTGCTCCTCGGAATGGGTGTTCCGTCGATGAGAACGATCGTTCTCGCTGTTCTGGTTACGATAGGAGAACCATCGTTCTCACGCAAAGGGCACGGCAGATGGAGCAGGAAGACCCGCGGGCCCGGATCCTCGACGCGGCCGAGGAACTGTTCTACGGGCAGGGCATCCAGGCCGTCGGCATGGACGCCGTCCGGGCCGCCTCCGGCGTGACCATGCGCCGCCTCTACCAGCACTTCCCGTCCAAGGGCGAGCTCGTCGAGGCCTACCTGCTGCGCCGCGACGGTCGCTGGCGGGCGAGCCTCGCCGTGTACGTCTCGCGCACCGGGGGCTGCCCGCAGGACCAGCTGCTCGCGGTCTTCGACTGGCTCGGCCGGTGGTTCGCCGAACCCGGCTTCCGGGGCTGCGCCTTCGTCAACTCACTCGGTGAACTGGGTGCCGTCAGCCCCGCGGTGGTGGCCGCTGCCCGGCACCACAAGGCGGAGTTCGGCGGCTACCTCACGGGCCTGGCCGAGGCCGCCGGTGCCCCGCCCGCCACAGCCGTCCACCTGACCCTGCTGGCCGAGGGGGCGATCACCAGCGCGGCCGTCCACGGCGACCCGACGGCCGCCGCCGATGCCAAGGAGGCCGCCCGGTTGCTTCTCGACGCGACGGCGCGGGCCCGGTAGCCCGGGGGCGGCGCGCCCCTCGCTCCGGTCAACCACCCTGTGTCAGGCCGCCGTTGCTCATCAGCAGCTGCCCGTTGACCGCGAAGTGCCGGTCGAAGCTCTCGACCGTGGTGTCCAGCAGACCGGAGTCGACGGATTCGCGATGGCACAGCACCAGCGCGGTGACCGGGCCGAGCCTCTGCCCGGCCTCGGCGAAGGCCCGTGCGGGTGCCTGCGGATCGGCCAGGTCGGCCTCGATCGGGAGCGCGCGGGCACCGTGCTCGCGCAGACCCCGGGCGATGTTCGTCGCCGCGGCCTCCTCGGCGCCCCAGGCCATCCGTCGGTCGTAGGCGGTCCAGTAGGTGAAGGAGAGGTCCCACCCGGAGGCCGCCGGCCCCCCGGCGATCCCGGCGCCGATGCCGACCGTCCGGCCCACCCCCGTGACCAGGGCCACCGGGCGGGGGAGTTGCGGCTTCGGGCGGTCCCGATGGGGCGTCATGAGGTGCGATCGTCGCGGGCCGAACCGTCCCGGGCAAGTGCTTTTCGGCCGAACGCGCGTTTATCGCCCGTTGATCACCGTCTCCTAGCCTCGGGCGTATGGACGAGAGAACGGTCGAACGGCCGGGGGCGCTGCCCGAGGGACGGATGACGGAGCAGGACGCCGAGCGGTTCCGGCAGCTGCTGGCACGGCTGGAGGACTCATTGGCGGTGGACCGGAAGGTGGCGGGGCGCAATGCCTGAGTGCGCCGGGCTGCGCCCGGTGGCGGTGCTGCCGGTGGCGGTCCTGCCGCTCTGGCGGCGGGCCGAGGCCGAGGGCCACCGGAACGCGGACCGGCCCGGGGTGCTGCGGGGGCACCCCGGGCCGGTGGGCGGGCCCGGCGGCCCGGACGGCCAGGACGGCCAGGGCGGACCGGGCGGTCCGAGCGGGAGGGCCGGCACGGCGCCGGAGGGCTGACCATCCGTCAGCAGCTGCAGTCGCAGCAACAGCCGTCGCAGCAGTCGCACCCGTCACAGCAATTGCAGCAGTCGCAGCAGCCGGAGCAGTCGCAGCAGTCGGGGCAGTCGACATCGTGCCGCTCGCAGAAGCCCGTGCGGCGCTCACGGCTGAACGGGTCCTCGTGGTCGCAGCAGAGAAGCTGGCAGGTGCAGGCCATCAGCGCCCACATCGCGCACCCGGCGAGCAGGTTGCGCGGGTTCGGCGGCTTCTCGCCGGGCGGGGTGAAGCCCGGGCCCTGCGGCACCCACGGCGGGACCGGCGCCTGGTCCGGCGGGGTCTCCCGCGGCGGCGCTTGGTGCGGGTGCTCGCCGGTGGCGGTGCCCGCCGCGTCAGGGCGGCGGCAGCTCGCGCCGTGCCGGGCCGGCCCGAAGACCCGATCCACCGCGCGCTCGGTCTCGTGCGCGAGCAGCACGTGCACCAGGGCGCGGTCGGTCAGTTCGACCTCGCGCAGCGCGAGCCGAATGCCGTGGACGGCGTCGCGGCAGAGCCGTTCGGCCTCGGCGCGGTCGGCCCCGGTGGCGGTCAGCGGGTTCCAGGCGCCCGAGGCCGCGTCGGCTGCCTGGTCCTCGGCGGCGTCGAGGAGGTGGGCGAGTCGGCCGAACAGCCGCCCGGCTTCGGCGAGCGGGGCGGCGTTGCCAGGGCGTCCGGCGATCACTGCGGTGTGTGCGAAGGCGGCCGAGGTGGCGGTCTCGGTGGGTTCGGTGACCAGCAGGACGGACCCGCCGGGCCGCAGCGAGCGCTCCAACTTGCCTTGCCGGTGGGCCGCGTCGAGCAGCACGGCGGTGTCGAAGCCAAGGGTCGAGGCGCTGCCCGTGCTCTGCCGGTCCCAGCGCCGGGTGACGGCACGGGCCCCGACGGCGACCGGGCGGCGGGCGAAGACTCCGTCGCGGTCCTCGACGTGGTCACGGATCTTGACCGAGGCGAGCGCCAGCGAGACGGCGGCGGCGAGCCGGGCGCCTTCTCCCTTGGCGACGGAGGCGGTCCGCATGCCGCGCAGCGGGCACGGCCCGGCGGTGCGGCGCCAGGAGGAGTCCTCCCGGGCGGCCTGGGCCTCGACCAGTACGGAGATGATCAGGCCGTCGTAGTTGGTCGCCGTCCGGGCGAGCTGCCCGTGGTCGTCCCGCAGCGCGAGGCAGAGCCCGCACAGGTGGGCCATCCAGGAGGTCTGCAAGTGCTCGGACAATCGGTGCCTGCACGGTCTGATGATGCCGAACACGCGGGTCCCCCTCGCCTCACGGGCCGCCGACCGGCCACGATTCGCCGCACATCATATGATCGGCGCCCCTTCCGGGCCGAGGGCCCGTCAAGCCGCGATCCGGCCGGAGGGGGTGGCCGCGCGCCCCGCCCCGGCCCGCCGGGTGTGCCAGGCGGGGCCGCCGGGTGCGCCGGGCAGGGCCGTTCCGGCTCGCGGGCCGGTCCGTGGGGCGGCCCGCCCCCGACGGTCGGCAGGCGTCTGTACTCGGCTGCCTCCCCACGAGCCCGTTCGCTCCTCGACTCTTGCGCCGTCGCGTGGATGGCGTATCTTGAACGCGTTCAATTGAACGCGTTCAAAGGGGGGTGTCGCGGGTGACCGAGTATCGGCGGGTGCCGGCCTGCCAATGGGGGTGGGCCGTGGCCGCGGTGGTGGTGGCGGCGATCGGGGCGGGCCTGGGGGTCGCCGTCGCGACGTACTTCGGCGCGCTCTTCGTGATCACCACGCTGGTGGCCGCCTCCCCGCTCGCCCTTCGGGAGAATCCGAAGACCTTCGCCCGGGCGTGTCTTTCCGTCGGGACAGGCCTGCTGGTCTGGGCGCTGATCGGCGTCATTGTGGGGATGTTCGTGTTCATCCCTGCGGCCCTGCTGTTGTTCGTCGCCTCCTTCGCCGCCCGCGGCAACCGGCCCGGCGCGTGGTTCGCGCTCGCCGTACCCCTGGCGGGTGCGGCGGCAGTGGTGGCGTTCCTGGCGCTGTTCGTTCGCGAATAGTGCGACCCGAACGGCGAACCGCCGCCCACCTTCCACGCGGCTGTCGGGGGTCATGGAGCCCGCCACTCGGTCGCGCCGGCCAGGCGGAGTCGTGTGCCCAGCTCGGTGAGTGGATCTCACATCCGGGATAGCATCGCGAATATGGGAATCGACACGGCCGCCGACGAGCGGCTGGCGCAACGGCTCGCCGAGCTGAGGCTGGAACGCGGATGGACCCTGGAGGAGTTGGCGCGGCTGGCGGACGTCAGCCGGTCGACGCTGTCCCGGGTGGAGCGGGCGGAGGTCAGCCCGACGGCCGCGCTGCTCGGGCGGCTGTGCGCCGTCCACGGGCGGACCATGTCGCGGCTGCTCGCCGAGGTGGAGTCCGGCCCGGCCCCGCTGCTGCGGGCCGGAGAACAGCAGGTGTGGCGGGACGAGACGACCGGGTTCGTCCGCCGTTCGGTCTCGCCGCCGCACGGCTCGCTGCGGGCGGAGATCATCGAGGGCCGGTTGCCGGCCGGCGCGGACATCGCCTACGACCGAGCCTGCACGCCCGGCCGGGAGCATCACCTCTGGCTGTTCGAGGGGCGACTGGAACTGACCGTGGACGGCGCGCCGCAGCCGCTCGGCCCCGGCGACTGCCTGCGCTACGTCGGCGGCACCAGCCGCTTCCGCAGCCTCGGCCCGGGCGAGGCCCGGTACGCGCTGGTGGTGGTCGAGCCGTGAGCGCCGTGACCGGCCCGATAGCCGAGGAGCCCGAGGAGAGCAAGGAGCCCGAGGAATCCAAGGAGCGCTTCGACGCCGCCGGGCGCCGGGTCCTGCTGGTCTGCGTCGCGGGCGGCTTCACCACGCTGCTCGACCAGTCCGTCCTCAACACCTCCATCCCCGCCCTGCGCGAGACCCTGAACGCCGGGCCCGCCGACCTCCAGTGGATCGTCGCCGGCTACTCGCTCGCCTTCGGCCTCGCGCTGATCCCCGGCGGGCGGCTGGGCGACGTCAAGGGCCGCAAGTGGTTCTTCGTCACCGGCCTGGCCCTGTTCACCCTGGTCAGCCTGGTCTCGGCGACCGCCACCGAGCCCGGGGTGCTGGTCGCCGCCCGGCTGCTCCAGGGCGCGGGCGCCGGCCTGGTCAACTCCCAGATGATCGGCACCCTCCAGGACGTCTTCGACGGCCAGCTGCGGGCCCGCGCCCTCGGCATGTACGCCGTCACCGGCGGCCTCGCCTTCGCGCTCGGACCGCCGATCGGCGGCGCGGTGCTGGCCCTGGCCGGCCCCGAGCACGGCTGGCGGCTGACCTTCCTGCTCAACGTTCCCTTCGGCCTCGCCACCGTCGCCCTGGCGGTCCGTCACCTGCCGAAGCCCCGCCCCGGTTCTCGGAACGCCGACCTCGACATCCTCGGCCTGCTGCTGGTCGGGGCGCTCACCCTGGCCCTGATGCTGCCCTTCGTCCGGCCGCCCGGCTGGACCGGCTGGCTCGCCTTCGCGGCCGCCGCCCTGCTGCTGCTCGGCGCGCTCGCCGGGTGGCAGCGCCGCTACGCCCGCACCGGCGGCCACCCGCTGATCCACCCGGCCCTGACCCGCTCCGCGCCGTACGCGCTCGGGACGGCCACCGCGATGGCCCAGTTCGGCTCCTCGCTCGCCGCCTCGCTGGTCCTCACCATGTTCCTCCAGGACGGCCTCGGCCTCTCCCCGATGGGCGCCGCGCTGGTCGCCCTGCCCTCCGCCGTGGCCATGGGCGTCGCCTCCGCGCTCGCCTGGCGGGTCGTCCAGCGCTACGGCCGGCGCACCGTCACCGTCGGAATGATCGGCTCCGCGCTCGCCATACTGCTCAGCGGGCTGCTCGCGCTCCGGGCGCCCGTCACCGTCCTGCCCTGGCTGCTGGCGCTGCTGCAACTGCTCGGCGGCGCCTCGGTCGGCCTGATGGGCTCCACCAACCAGGCGTACGTGCTGCGCCACGCGCCCGCCGAGGCGGCCGGGGTGAGCGGGGCGATCCTGCAGATGGCCCAGCGGATCGCGGCGGCCGTCGCGGTCTCGGCACTGTCCGGGGTCTACCTGCGGGAGACCGCCGGGGGCGGCGGGCACCGCTCCGCCTTCCTGACCGCGAGCGTGGTGTGCGCCGCGGTGGCCGGACTCGCCGTCCTGGCCTCGGTGTTCGCCGGCCGAGCCACGGCCCGGGAGCAGCGCGAGGGCGGACCGGTCGCGCTGAGCCGAGGGCGAACGCCGGTCCGCTAGGCGGTGGTCGGTGCGTACCGTGGCAGGCATGACCGACGTACGGAACCGGACCGTGGACCTGCCCGGGGTGACGCTCGCCTACCGCGAGAGCGGACGGCCCGACGGACCGCCCCTGGTCCTGCTGCACGCCCTCGGCGAGCGCGCCGCCGACTGGGACACCGTCCTGCCCGACCTCGCCCCCGCCCACCGGGTGTTCGCGCTCGACCTGCGCGGCCACGGCGACAGCGCCCGCACCGCCGCCTACTCGCTGGAGGCGATGCGGGACGACGTGCTGTCCTTCCTCGACGCCCTCGGGCTCGCCCGCGTCGACCTGGTCGGCCACTCGATGGGCGGCGCCGTCGCCCACCTGCTCGCCCAGGCCGCGCCGGAGCGGGTCGACCGGCTGGTCCTGGAGGAGATCCCCGCGCTGTACCCGCGCCCGGCGAGCGTGGTGCCCGAGGACCCGGCGCAGGACGTGCACTTCGACTGGGCGATGGTCCGGGCGGTCAAGGCCCAGTTCGACGATCCCGACCCGGCCTGGCGGGCGGGGTTGGACCGGATCACCGCTCGCACCCTGGCGGTGGCCGGCGGCCCGGTCAGCCCCGTCCCGCAGGAGCGGATCGCCGAACTCGCCCGGCTGATCCCGGACTGCCGCCTGGTCACCGTCGAGGCCGGGCACCTGGTGCACGGTGCCCGGCCCGCCGAGTTCGTCGCCGCGGTGGCGCCGTTCCTGGCCCGGTGAGCTGCCGGGCCGCTTCTGCCGGAAGGGTCAGACGCCGTGCTCGGCGGGCAGCCGCCCGCTGCGCACCGCCGTCAGCAGGTCGGTGTGGTCGGCCTCGGTGCGGTCCGCGTAGGCCACCGCGAAGGCGGCGACCGCCTCGTCCAGCGCCTCGCTCTTGCCGCAGTACCCGGCCAGCAGGCCCGGGTCGGCGGTGTGCGAGTGCGCCCGGGCCAGCAGGGTGCCGGTGATCCGGGCGTAGTCGTCCAGCTGGGCCGGCAGCAGCGCGGCCGGGTCGACGCTGCCCTTGCGGTTGCGGAACTGCCGGACCTGGTAGGGGAGTCCGTCGACCGTCGTCCAGCCCAGCAGGGTGTCGCTGACCACCTGCATGTGCTTCTGGCCGAGCACCACCCGGCGGCCCTCGTGCCCGTCCGCCGCCGGCTGTGGCCCGTTCGGCAGGTACGGCAGCAGGGCGGAGGGACGGGCCTCCTTCACCTGCAGCACCAACGGCTGGTCCCGGTGGTCGGTGAGCAGCACCACGTACGAGCGGGTGCCCACACTGCCGGTGCCGACCACCCGGAACGCCACGTCCTGCACCCGGTAGCGGGACAGCAGGGTGCGTACCTCGGCCGGCACCGTCTCGACGTACGGGCCGAGCGCGTGGGCGACGGCGCGGGCGGTCGCGTCGGTGACCTCGGTGAGCACCGGGGCGGCGGCCGTGAAGCGCCAACCGCCGTCCGCGGTCCGGGCGGTGTTGCGGGCGGCGAACCGCGCGCTGGTGTTGCCGAGTGCCTTCGCGCCGACCTTGCGCAGCACCTCGGCGAGGTCGTGCGCCTCGGCGAAGGAGACCAACTGCTCGTCCGCGATGGCGTTCCAGGCGTCCAGCCCGGGCAGCTTGGCGAGCGTGCGCACGGTCCGGCGGTACGAACCGGCCGCGTGCTGGGCGGCCTCGCGCGCGGTGCTCTCGCTCGCCCCGGCCTCCCGGGCGGCCAGCACCAGGCTGGCGGCGAGCCGCTTGAGGTCCCACTCCCAGGGGCCGGGGACGGTCTCGTCGAAGTCGTTGATGTCCAGGACGAGTTGGCCGCGGGCATCCCCGTACAGGCCGAAGTTCGCGGCGTGCGCGTCCCCGCACAGCTGCGCGCCCACCCCGGTCACCGGCGTGCCCGCGAGGTCGGCGGCCATCAGCCCGGCCGACCCGCGCAGGAACGCGAACGGACTGGCGGCCATCCGGCCGACCCGGATCGGTACCAGCCGGGCTATTCGGCCCGAGTTGGAGGCCTCCAGCGCGGTCACGGCCGTCGGCCGGCCGGGCGCGGGGGAGAACTCCGCGTGCCGCTCCCGGGGCACCTGCGTCCGCAGTTCCTTGCCGCGCGCCCGCGCCTGCCCGTCCTGCGCCGAGGCGAACCCGGCCACCGCGAACCCGCGCCGGGTCCGCCCGTCCCGCCCCGCCGCCGGCCCCGGCTGCTCCCCGGCCGCCTCGGCCCCACCCACGTGCGCCACTTTCCCTGCCCGTCCCTTCCGGTCCTCACCCCGCCCGCGACCTGCGCGGACGTTCGTCGGGGGGAGTGACGTACGGCGGTGCGCGGTGGTTCCGGGGGGTCGGGGTCCGCTTGTGGCGTGAAGGGGTGGCGCGGGGGCGAAGTGGGGCGTGTGGGGCCTGGGGGTGGCGCGGTGGCGGGGGTGAACGACCTCGGGGGGGCGTTGGTCGTGAGGACTGGTGTACGGCGGTGCGTGGTGGTTCCGGGGGGCTTCTGGCACGAGGGGGTGCACGGGGGGCGGACAGGGCGCGGGGGTGGGGACGGGCGTGCGGGGTGAAGGGGTAGCGTGGGGCGCGTGGACGATCTCGGGGGGAACGGTCTTCGGGCGCACCGGCGCACGCGCCTGGCGGCCGCGTCGGCGGCGATGCTGACCGTGGCGGCCGGGCTGGGCGTGCGGGCGGTGCTGGGCGGGGACTTCGCCAAGTACGCCGGGGACGCGCTCTACACCGTCCTGCTGTACACCCTGCTCGTGCTGGCCGTGCCGAGGGTGCGCCCCGGCCGCGCCGCCGTCCTGGCCGCCGGGCTCAGCTGGGCGGTGGAGCTGTTCCAGCTCACCGGCCTGCCGGACGCCTGGGGGCGGCACAGCACGCCGGCCCGGCTGGTGCTGGGCTCGACCTTCAACCCGCCGGACCTGCTCTGGTACCTGGTCGGCGCGGGCTGCGCCGGGGTGCTCCACCGGATGCCGCGGACCTCCCGGGCCGCGGCACCCGGCGGAGCGACCTGACGATCCGTCAGATCGGAAGCAGCTCCGGCCGCTTGGGCTCGACGTGGTCGCCCGAGGACTCGCCGCGCAGGCGCCGGCCGACCCAGGGCAGCAGGTGCTCGCGGGCCCACTGGATGTTCTCCCGCCGCTGGTCGGCGGGGGTGAGCACGCGGGCGTCCGGCCACGGGGCCTCCGGGTCCTGCTCGGTGCGCAGGCCCAGTGAGCGCGCGGCCAGCAGGGCGACCCGCTGGTGGCCCTCGGGGGACAGGTGCAGGCGGTCCTCGCTCCATGCGCGGCGGTCCTGGACCGCGCGCAGCGACCACAGGTCGGCCACCTTGCAGCCGTTGCGGTCGGCGATGGCGCGCACGTGCCCGTTGTAGGTGGCGATCTTGCCGCGCAGGTGCTTCAGCAGCGGCACGTCCTTGGTGTCGAAGCCGGTGCAGATCAGCACCGTCCCGGCGTTCTCGGCGAGTTGGACGACGGCGGCCTCGAAGCGCTCGGCCACCTCGTCCGGGTCGCTGCCCGGCCGGAGGATGTCGTTGCCGCCCGCGCAGAAGGTGGCCAGGTCGGGATGGAGGCGGCGGACCTGCGGCACCTGCTCGGCGGTGATCTGGTCCAGCAGCCGGCCGCGCACCGCGAGGTTGGCGTAGCGGAAGGCGCCCGTCGGGCGCCCGTCGGCGAGTATTCCGGCCAGGCGGTCGGCCCACCCGGCGAACCTGCCATCGACGCCGGGGTCGTTCAGACCTTCGGTGAAGCTGTCCCCGAGAGCGGCATACGAATCGAGGTCAAGGGTCTCCTGGAGATTCGGCATGAAAGAGATAGTTCACCCAATCAAGTGACCTACGCCACCGTAGGTGACCCCGGCGGCACGTGAGATGGGCCACGTGCCCTCGTCGGCCGCTTCCGCCCGCAGACGCCCCGTCCCCGGAAAGCACAAGATCCGCACCCTCTTCCGCTTTCCGGCCGGTCCGGCGGATGCTCGAAGGGAGCGGCCGCTCCGGCCGCCGTCCTTCTGGGGGAAGGCATCCATGACCACCGACCCGCGCTCCGAACGGCCCGAGAACTGGTCCATCGACGACCGGTGCACCAACTGCGACGTCGCCCGGCAGCTGGCGCCCGGCCTGATCCGCGAGCACGAGGGCCGCTCCGAGCTGGTCCGCCAGCCGCGCGACGAGGCCGAGCGCCGGCAGCTGCTCGCCGCCGCCCACGCCTGCCCGACCCGCTCCATCCGCCCCGGCACCGGGCCGCTGGACCCGGCCGGGGACCCGTTCCCGCTGGCCCTCGCCGACGACCTGCTGCTGCTCGGTCACAACTCCCGCCGCACCGCGGGCGCCAACTCCTACCTCTGCCGCCGCCCGACCGGCTGGGTGATGGTCGACACGCCGCGCTACAGCGAGGCCCTCGCGGCCCGGTACGCCGGGCTCGGCCCGGTCACCGACGTCCTGCTCACGCACCGCGACCACGCCGTGCACGGCCGGGCGTACGCCGACCGGTTCGGCGCCCGGCTCTGGATCCACGAGGGCGATCTGGAGGCCGCCCCCGACGCCGACCGGGTGCTGCGCGGCACCGGGCCGACGGAGATCTCGCCCGGCCTGGTCGCCCACCCGTTCCCCGGCCACACCCGGGGCAGCGTGCTCTTCCTCGCGGACGAGCGGTACTGCTTCAGCGGCGACAGCATGTACTGGTCCCGCACCACCGGGGACATCGAGGTGGTGGAGTCGGTGACCTGGTACTCGATCGAGGAGCTCGCCGCCTCGCTGCGGCGCGGCCTCGGCGTGCTGCGCTTCGAGTGGCTGCTGCCCGGCCACGGCGACCGGCACCGGATGCCCGCCGAGGAGGCGGACCGCCGGCTGCGGGCGCTGGCCGAGCGGTGCCGGGAGCTGCGGCCCGTGCCCGTGGACTTCAGCGCGGTCCGCTGGTAGCGACGGTCCGCCGGCAGCGGCGGCCGGGCCGCGCGCCGGACGCCCTGTGCGCCCGTGCCTGCGCCGGGTGCGCGGGGGCGTGCGACCGCCGGGAGCGCTGGCGCGGGTGTGCGAACGGTGCCGCCGGGGCAGCCGCCTTGGGAACGAAGGTGTTCGGCCCCGTGAACCCCGAACTCCGTGCGGCGAACTCCCCGCGACCCAAGGATGGTTGAGCCATGCTCACACAGACTCCGGAGCGCCACGCCCGGCCGCGTCGCTACCTGATGTGCCGGCCGACGCACTTCACCGTGGACTACGCGATCAACCCGTGGATGGACCCCGCCCAGCCCACCGACACCGCGCTCGCCCTGCGCCAGTGGGAACGGCTCTACTGGACGTACCGCCGGCTCGGCCACACCGTCGAGCTGATCGACCCGGTGCCCGGCCTGCCCGACATGGTGTACGCCGCCAACGGCGCCACCGTGCTGGACGGCCGGGCCCTGGTCGCCACCTTCCGCCACCCGGAGCGGGCCGCCGAGTCGCAGGCCTACCAGGCCTGGTTCCGTGAGCGCGGCTACCGCGAGGTGCGCCGGGCCGGGCACGTCAACGAGGGCGAGGGCGACCACCTGGTGGTGGGCCGACGGGTGCTCGCCGGGACGGGCTTCCGCACCTCGCGCGCTGCGCACGCCGAGGCCGGGGAGCTGTTCGGCGTGCCGGTGGTCAGCCTGACCCTGGTCGATCCGCGCTTCTACCACCTGGACACCGCACTGGCGGTGCTCGCCGACGACCACGTCATGTACTACCCGGAGGCCTTCGACGCCGACAGCCGTTCGGTGCTGCGCGCGCTCTACCCGGAGGCGATCCTCGCCGACCGTGCCGACGCCGAGGTGTTCGGGCTCAACGCGGTCTCGGACGGCCGCCGGGTGCTGTTGCCGGAGGCCGCCAAGAACCTGGCCGGCCGCCTGGCCGAGCACGGCTACCAGCCGGTCCCGGTGGACGTGTCGGAGCTGCTGAAGGGTGGCGGCGGGGCGAAGTGCTGCACCCTGGAGCTCAGGCCGGAGTGACGGTGTCGGCTCCCGCGGCCGTGACCAGCAGCACCTCCAGGGTGCGCGGCCCGTGCACCCCCTCCACCCGGTCCAGCTCGATGTCGCTGGTGGCGGACGGCCCCGAGATCCAGGTCTGCGGCCGTACCGGATCGAGCCGAGGCAGCGCGAGCGGCACCGAGGCGACGACCTGCTCCGGCGTCCGGACCACGCAGACGTGGTGGTCGGGGACGAGCGAGAGCAGCCGCCGCCCCTGGCCAGGACCGGCGTCCAGCACGATCGTCCCGGTCTCGGCGACGGCCAGCGCGCAGCCGGTCACCACACTGTCCACGGCGTCCAGCCGGGCGGCGGTCAGCGTCCCGTCGTCCGCGAGGAGCTCGACCCCCTCGGCCTCGGCCGCGGTGAGCCAGGCGGGCGGCAGCCCGGCCGGCACCACGACCGTGCGGCTGCCCCGCTCGATCAGCAACCCGGCGATCCGCCGTGGCAGTTCGTCCTCGCGACAGCGGTGCACCAGGGCCCGGTAGTCGGCCAGATTGTGGTGCAGGAGGTCGAGCAGCGCCGCCGGGTCGTCGGCCGGCACGTGTGCCGTCAGGTAGTCGCGGGGCAGGGGCTGTTCGGCCACCTCGGTGGTGTCGCCGAGTGCGGCCCGGATCCGGCCGAGGACCAACTCCCGGGAGTTCCGGGGGCCGTCGGGCCGGGTGTGGTCGGATGCGGTCATGTGCGGTTCCTCCGCCACCAGTCGCGGAAAGGTTCGGCCGGCACCTCCGGCAGGTCCCGGGTGTCGGTCCAGGCCCGTCCGGGCCCGGGCAGCCGGCGCGGGTGCAGCGACCGGGTGCGGCAGGCCAGCCGCTCGGCGGCGGTGAGCGCGGCCGGGTGGTCCAGTACGAACCCGGCGGCCGCCATCGCGGCCCGCTCCAGCGGGTGCCCGCCCTGTTCGGCGACCCGCTCGCGCAGGTGCACCAGCACCTCGGGGATGTCGATCGCCACCGGGCACACGTCGTAGCACGCCCCGCAGAGCGAGGAGGCGTACGGCAGCGAGGCGTCCACCGGGCTTTCGGTACCGCGCAGTTGGGGTGTCAGGATGGCGCCGATCGGCCCCGGGTAGACCGAGCCGTAGGCGTGCCCGCCGGCCCGCTCGTACACCGGGCAGACGTTGAGGCAGGCCGAGCACCGGATGCAGCGCAGCGCCTGGCGCCCGACCTGGTCCGCGAGCGCGGCGGTGCGGCCGTTGTCCAGCAGCACCAGGTGGAACTCGGACGGGCCGTCGCCCTCCGTCGTTCCGGTCCAGAGCGAGGTGTACGGGTTCATCCGCTCGGCGGTGGAGGAGCGGGGGAGCAGCTGGAGGAAGACCTCCAGGTCCCGCCAGGTCGGTACGACCTTCTCGATCCCGACCACCGAGATCAGCGTGCGCGGCAGGGTGAGGCACATCCGGCCGTTGCCCTCGGACTCGACCACCACCAGGGTGCCGGTCTCGGCGACCATGAAGTTGGCTCCGGAGACGGCGACTTCGGCGCGCAGGAACTTCTCCCGCAGGTGCAGCCGGGCGGCCTCGGCGAGTTCGGCGGGGGAGTCGGTGAGGCCCCTGGGCGCCGGGCGGCCCCAGGCGGCCATCCGGTCGGCGAAGATCTCCCGGATCTCGGCCCGGTTGCGGTGGATCGCCGGCACCAGGATGTGCGAGGGCCGGTCGTCGCCCAACTGCACGATCAGTTCGGCGAGATCGGTCTCGTAGGCGGTGATCCCCTCGGCGGCAAGTGCCTCGTTGAGCTCGATCTCCTGGGTGGCCATCGACTTGACCTTGACGACCTCCGTCCGGCCGGTGGCCTTGACCAGCCCGGCGACGATCCGGTTGGCCTCCTCGGCGTCGGCGGCCCAGTGCACGGTGCCGCCGGCCGCCGTGACGGACTCCTCCAGCTGGACCAGGTAGCGGTCGAGGTGGCGCAGCGTGTGGTCCTTGATCGCCTTCCCGGCGGCGCGCAGCCGGGCCCAGTCGGTGAGTTCGGCGACGGCCCGGGCCCGTTTGTCGCGGATGGTGTGGGTGGCGTGCCGCAGGTTGGCGCGCAACTGCTCGTTCCGTACGGCCTCGGCGGCGGCCTGCGGGAAGGCGGGCATGCCGAGGAAGGTGCCGGCCGTGTTTCCGGTTCGCTCGCTCATGCGGACGGCCTCCAGGGGTGCTCCTCGGTACTGGCCAGGATCTCCGCCAGGTGCAGTGGCCGCAGCGGCGCGCCCTTGCGCCGCAGGGTGCCGCCGAGGTGCAGCAGGCAGGAGTTGTCGGCGCCGCACAGCACCTGGGCGCCGGTGCCGAGGGCGTTGGCGATCTTGTCCTCGGCCATGGCCGCCGAGACCGCCGCGTTCTTGACCGCGAAGGTGCCGCCGAAGCCGCAGCACTCCTCGGCCCCGGGCAGCTCGACCAACTCCAGGCCCTCGACGGCGCTCAGCAGCCGGCGCGGTCGTTCGCCGAGGCCGAGCAGGCGCAGGCCGTGGCAGGACGGGTGGTAGGTGACGGTGTGCGGGAAGTGGGCGCCGACGTCCTCGACGCCGAGCACGTCGGTCAGGAACTCGGTCAGCTCGACCACCCGGGGCACCAGATCGGTGGCCAGGTCGGCCAGTTCGGTGCCCCGGCCCTCGACGGCGGCCCGGGCGCCGATCCGGGGGTAGTTGTCCCGGACCATCGCCACGCAGGAGCCCGAGGGCGTCACCACGTGGTCGTACCCGGCGAAGGCCTTCGCCGTCCGCCGGACCAGCGGTTCGCAGGCCCTGCGGTAGCCGGTGTTGTACTGCGGTTGCCCGCAGCAGGTCTGTCCGGCGGGGAAGTCCACCGTCACGCCGAGCCGTTCCAGCAGCCGGACGGTCGCCACCGCCGTGCCGGGGAACAGCGCGTCGTTGACGCAGGTGGCGAACAGCGCGACCCGCATCCGGGCTCCCTTCTGCCGAACTTCCGCCGGACGGGCGGACATCGCAGGTGCGGACGTCGCAGGTGCGGACGCCGGACGGCACCGGTCCGCTCGTGATCGTACCGAGC
>NZ_JBHVFE010000023.1:0-39731 GCF_042801945.1 Kitasatospora sp. NPDC057542 | reverse complement strand
CGGGACGGCAGCCGCGTCCGGCCCGCCGGGAGGAGGCTCCTCCCGGCGGGCCGGACTCGTCACTTCAGGTGCCGCGCGGGTCCGTCAGGCCCTCGGCGGTCCGGCCGGCCGTCAGCAGGGACCGTTGTCGGTCCAGACGCCCCACTGGCCGCTCAGGCTCGGGTCGTCGCCCTTGGTCCACCACTTGTTGGTGTAGTAGTGGCCCTTCCACGAGACCTTGGTGCCGCCGGCCGCGTAGGTGGTGTTCGCGTCCCAGCTCGGGGCGTTCGGGCAGGTGGCCGGGGTACCGGTCGGCGTGCCCGTGGGGGTGCCGGTCGGCGTACCGGTGGGGGTGCCGGTCGGGGTCGGGGTCGGCGTGCCGGTCGGCGGGGCCGGGCAGGAGGCCGCGGAGCCGTTGGTGGCGCTCACCATCTTGTCGAACAGGGCGGTCTTGGTGCCCAGGTCGTACAGCGAGAACGCGAAGGAGCCGCCGAGGCCGTTGCAGTGCGCGTAGTCGAGCTTGGCCTGGATCGACTTGGCGTCCTCACCGCTCCAGAAGGTGTTGCCGTCGTAGAAGTACGTGGCCTGGGCCGCGTCGTCCCAGAAGGTCTTGGACGGGTTGTCGACGAAGCCCGCGAGCTCCTTGTACATCTGGATGCCGGGGACGTTGCCGGACATCGCCGCGCCGGCCGCCGGCTGGGTGGCGGGCTGGAACAGACCGTGCTTGCCGTTGTCCTTCACGCCGGTCCAGCCGCGGTAGTAGAACGGCACACCCATGTTGATCTTGTTGGCGGGGAAGCCGCCGGGGATGCCGTACTCCTTGTCGCCGACCGTCCACGCCTTGATGGCGTTGTCGATCGAGTACTTGCCGTTGCCCGGCTTGGCCGGGGTCGACGGGTCGTCCGGGGTCGAGTAGAGCGCGGCCTGGTGGTTGGTCGGCCCCTGCGCGTCCCAGCCGCCGTGCATGTCGTAGGTCATGACGTCGAGGAAGGTCAGGTACTGACCGATCTTGTCGGTCTCGACGTTCATGATCTTGTCCTGGCCGGCGCCGACCGCCGCCGCCAGGGCGTAGGTCTTGCCGTCGGTCTTGCCCTGCGCGTCCAGCTGGGTGCGGAACTCCTTCAGCAGCGCGGTGAAGTTCTGCTTGTCGGCCGGGCTGGAGATGTTGCCGGTGTGGCCGCCGCCGCCCGGGTACTCCCAGTCGATGTCGATGCCGTCGAAGACGCCGGCCCCCGAGCCCGGGCCGCCGAAGCCCGCGTCGGCGGGCAGGTTGCCCTTGATGAACATGTCGATGCAGGACGACACCAGGTGCTTGCGCGAGGCGTCCGTGGCGGAGGCCGGCGAGAAGTACTTGGAGTAGGTCCAACCACCCAGCGAGAGCAGGACCTTGAGGTTCGGGTTCTTCGCCTTCAGCTTCTTCAGCTGGTTGAAGTTGCCCGCGATCGGCTGGTTCCAGACGTCGCCGACGCCGTCGACCGAGATGTCCGCGCCGAAGCTCTTCTGGTAGTCGGCGAACGCGTCCGCCGCGCCGTCACCCGCGTTGGGGTTGTTGTCGTTCGTGTCCGCGGCCTTGGTGGCCTCGAAACAACCCAGGTCGGTCGGGTGGATGTTGGCGAAGTCGTAGATCAGGTAGTCCAGCTTCCCCGCGACGCCGGTGTCCTGGATCGTCTTGGGGTAGTACGCGTTCGCGTAGACCGACCACTGGTCGTAGTAGGCGACCTTGATGCCGCCGCTGGTGGCGGGCGCACCGGTGGAGTTGGTGGTCGCGGCGTTGGCCGCGGGGCCGCCGGACAGCGCGAGGCCGGCGCCGAGCAGCAGGGAGGCGGTGGTGCCGGCCGCGACGGCGGCCATGCTCTTGGGGCGGCGTCGACGGCCGCCCTGCGGAGCCGGGGTCCCGGCCCTTTCAATGCGTGAGCGCAGCATGGGTGCGTGACTCCTGGTTGTGGGGGTTCCCGTCGTCCCGGGGGCGCGCGTCCGGGGTGGGGCCGGACGACCGGGACATGACAGGCATGGGTGGGGAATCGAGCGGGATCAGACCATGACGGACTGCCGGGATGTGCCGAACCGGCGCCCGCGGCACAAGGCCGCTGACGCCGGTTCAGGGGCTCCCTGCACCTGGGCAATAAAAATGGACTAGACCAACTCACCCGTCAAGAGGTGCTGTCGGGCCTTGAGACCCGCTTAAGGTTCCGTCCCCGCGCCGAGCCGGGCCGCCTGGGGGCCCCGGCACCGCCTCACGGACGGGGGTTCGAGGACGGGCCCCGGGCCCGGGTCAGAAGCGGACGGCGTTGGCCACCTCGGCCTTGACCGTGCCGGAGAGGTCCCGGTTGGCGTGCGCGGTGGCCTGGGCGCTCTGCCCGGGGGCCACGTCCTGGACGGTCACCGCCGTCGCGTCCACCACCTTGCCGGACTCGTCGGTGAAGTTCAGCTGGATCACGTACCGGTACGACTGCTGCCCGTGGTTGGTGACGGTCAGCGACACCTGCGGCTTGCCGTCCGAACCGGTGGTCACCGCGCCGGTGGTGATGTCCGCCTTGGCGTCCAGCCCGCCCTTGATCCCGGCGACGGCCGAGGAGGCCGCCGACACCGCCGCCGAGGCCTGCGCCTGTGCCGAGGCGATCGCCGCACCCGCCCCGCCGGCCACCGAGGCCAGCGCCGAGGCGGCCGAGGCCGCGGCGCTCGCGCCCTTCTCCACCGCGGCCGCCGCCGAGGAGGCCACGCTCTGCGCACTCTTGCCGGAGGAGCATCCCCCGAGCGCCGCCGCGCCGGCCACCACCGCCGCCAACACCCCTGCCACCGCACGCCGTTGGTGGCGCAGCGGTGGCGCGTCCAGGTCCTGTGCGGTCGCCCTCGGCGGGCGCGGCGAGCTGGTGCGGGTGAGTGGCTGACGGTCCATGCGGTCCCTCGTTTCCGGTCGGCGCCGGGCTACCCGGCACACCTCCCCGCCCACCCTCCGAGAGCCGCAGGACCGCCGCCAGCAGGGCTGCTGCCTCCGGGTGAAGCGGCTGCTACGAGAGCCCCGACCCCTCCTGCTCGTCCGCGTCCACCGCGGCCCGCTCCTCGCGCAGCCGCACCAGGTGCCGGCGCCGCGAGACCACGCCGTACGCCCCGGCGACGCTCCCCACGAAGGACACCAGGCCGACCCACGGCCGGTCGAAGACGTGGCCGGTCAGGTGGTCCAGCGAGTACCGGCCCGCGCCGGCCAGGCCGATCGCCAGCCCGGTCGCGCCGAGGAAGGCCGGGTACTCGTAGCCGCCGGACATCGCGAAGAAACCGGCCGGCGCGTGCACCGACACCGCACCCGCCATCGTCCCGGCCACCATCGCGCCGGCCACCGGGGTGGCCAGCCCGGCCACCAGCAGCGCGCCGCCGCCCGCCTCGCCGAGACCGGCCGCGAGCGCGCTCTGCCGGGCCGGGTGGAAGCCCATCTGCTCCATGGCCTGGGTGGTGCCCTCCAGGCCGCCGCCCCCGAACCAGCCGAACAACTTCTGGGTGCCGTGCGCGATCAGCACACCCCCGACCGCGCCGCGCAGGGCCAGCAGGCCCAGGTCCTTACGGTTCAGGCACATGTCGCATCCTCGCTTCCGCGGCAGAGTGGCCTGCTCGGTGGCAGCCCTGCCTCCATAGCACCCGAGAGCGCCCGCCCCTTCGAGCCGGGACCGCCATCCGGGCGAATTCGCCCGCGACCAGGAATGAACCGCCCGGCGAGGAGATTCACGCCACGCCCGGTCGCGGGGCGTGGCGGACCGGCCGCCCGGAGGCCCACGGCATGCTTGGCTCATGTTCGTCTTCAACCTGAGCAGTGCCTTCATCACCTTCTTCGCCGTGGTCGGCCCGCCCAAGACCCTGCTGTCCTTCGCCCGGCTGGCCGGGACCAGGAGCAACCGGGAGCTGCGCCGACTGGCGGCGCTGAGCACGGCCATCTCGGCGGTGATCGGCCTGGTGCTCGGCTTCGGGGCCGACGAGCTGACCACCCTCTTCCACATCAGCGACCAGTCGCTCCAGCTCGCCGGCGGGGCCATCTTCTTCGTCTACGCCGTCGCCCTGGTCTTCGGCGTCCACCTCGGCGGGGAGGGCGACGAGGACGAGCACCTGGCGAACCCGCTGGTGGACGGCATCCGCGAACTGCTGCTGCCGTACATCGCCAGCCCGCTCGCCATCACGGCCGTCCTGGTCGCCTCGCTCAACCAGGACAACTGGGGCTGGAAGGCCACCGTCGCCGGGGCGTACGTGGCCGTCGCGGTGATCAACTACCTCTGCGTGGCGGTGCTCGCACCGCTGATGCGACGCACCCACCGCACCTCGCTGGAGGTGTTGTCCCGGTTGCTCGGACTGCTCCTGGCGGCGGTCGGCATCGAGCTGTTCCTGGAGGGCCTGGCCGGGCTCGGGGTGCACCTGCCGGAGGGACACTGAGCCCGGGGCCGGGCGGCGGTCAGCCCGCCGCGAGTCGGGCCAGCACTTCGCCGATCCGCTCGCGCACCGGCGCGTCGGCGACCAGCCCGTCCGGGCCGACCGCGCCGCGCTCCAGCGGAAGCCGGACGCAGGCCTCGTCCAGCACGGCCGCGCCGGTGTAGCCGAGGACGGTGCGCAGGGTGGCCTCGGCCCCCAGGCCGCGGCCCGGGCCGGCGGCGTTGATCCAGGCGGTGGGCTTGTCCGAGATCTCGACCCCGCCGACCGTCCAGTCCAGCAGGTTCTTGAACGCGCCCGGCAGCGTCCCGGCGTACTCGGGGGTGCAGACCAGCAGCGCGTCGGCCGCCTCGATCGCGGCCCGCAGCGCGGCCACCGGCTCCGGCAGCGGGTCGGTGTCGTGGTCCGGGTTGAAGTGCGGCAGCCCGGCCAGTCCCTCGTAGTACGTGGTCCGCAGGCCCGGGGTGGCCGCGGCCACCGCGGCCGCGGTGCGCAGCACGGTCTCGTTGGTGGAACCGGCCCGCAGGCTCCCGGGCAGCAGCAGGATGTGGCGCTCGTTCGGCATGCCGGGCAACCTACTCCTTGACGCCCGCGTCAAGGCCAGTCGCCCGCCGCGGTCAACGCGGAACCACCGGCCGCCAGGGCACCGGGCTGGAGAGGATCATCGAGCTGGACGGCTGACCGTAGCTGCCGAGCCGGTCGCACACCGCCTCGAACTCGGCCATCGTCGACACCGCGACCAGCAGCACGCAGCACGCCCCGCCCGTGACCCGGTGCAGCTGGACCACCTCCGGCCAGGTCGGCACGTCCGGGTCGCGCAGCACGCAGCGCGGGCCGTAGCACTGGATCTGGACCAGCGCGGTGATCGGCAGCCCGGCCCGGGTGAGGTCCACGTGGGCGTGGTAGCCGCTGATCACCCCCTCGGACTCCAGCCTGCGGACCCGTTCGGCCACCGCGGGTGCGGACAGGCTCACCCGGCGGGAGAGTTCGTTGTACGAGAGCCGGGCGTCGGCCTGGAGCTCGGCGAGCAGGCGGCGGTCGACGGCGTCCAAGGCGACCTCCCGGGTGGTCGGGATCAAGGGATTTCCATTCGTAAAGCGAACCGGCGGAACGCCTCGCGAACAAAAGCTCCAAAGGCGGTTGCGATGCCCGTCGACCATTCAAGCGGGCGGCACCTACGCCGCACAATGGGCACCCGGTGGAACCCCGCAGTCCGGCTGGTTCACCGGACCGGGCGACGGGGCCCGGAAGGATCAGGAGGAGTCGGGATGGGGCACGACACGGTGGAGACACCCAACCTGTCGTTCGGTCGGGGCGGAGCGCCGGGCCGGGGCACCCCGTACGCCCAGTACGTGCGCCTGGAGGAGCTGCACGGCCTGCAGCACCCGCGCAGCGAGGAGCCCGCCGAGCTGTCGTTCATCGTCACCACCCAGGTGATGGAGCTGCTGTTCGACCTGCTGCGGCACGAGTGGACGCTCGCCCGGCAGGCGCTGCGCGAGGACGACCTGACCGCCGCGCTGACCGCGCTGCGCCGGGGCACCCACGTGCAGGACGTGCTGGTGGAGTCCTGGGACCTGCTGGCCACCATGACCCCGCACGAGTTCAACTCCTTCCGCTCGCTGTTCGGCGAGGCCTCCGGCTTCCAGTCCGCAGCCTTCCTGCGGCTGGAGTTCCTGCTCGGCAACAAGAACGCCGCGCTGCTGAAGATGTACGACGGGATGCCCGGCACGCAGGCCGAACTGACCGAGGCGCTGCGCTCCCCCGGCCTGTACGACGAGGCGCTGGCGCTCCTGGCGCGCCGCGGCCTGGCCCCGTACCGGGCACCCTCCGAGCAGCGCTACCAGCCGTCCGCGGAGATCGAGGCGGCCTGGCGGCGGGTGTACACCGACCCGGAGTTCGCCGCGCTCCAGCCGCTCGGCGAGGCCCTGCTGGACGTGGCCGAGCGGGTCACCCGGTGGCGCCAGCGCCACCTCTGCGCGGTCAGGCGGACCATGGGCGGCAAGCCCGGCTCGGGCGGCTCCAGCGGGCTGACCTGGCTGCGCAAGTCCGCCGAGCAGGACGTGTTCCCGGAGCTGTGGACGATCCGGGACGGACTGTGACGGCACGGATCGTGACGGGACGAACCGCGGCGGAACGGGCAGGAACAGAGCGGGCAGGAACGGAGCAGGCTGTGAGCGAGGGGAACGAGGGGACGGGCATGACCACGCGCGAGGACTGCGCGGCGCTGGACGCCGTCGACCCGCTGGCGGCGTTCCGCAAGGAGTTCGCCCTGCCGGACGGGGTGATCTACCTGGACGGCAACTCGCTGGGCGCGTTGCCGGTGCGCACGCCCGAGCGGGTGCGCCAGGTGGTCGAGGAGGAGTGGGGCCGGGAGCTGATCCGCAGCTGGAACGACGCCGGCTGGTTCGAGCAGCCGTACCGGCTGGGACGCCGGATCGCGCCGCTGATCGGCGCCGGTCCGGAGGAAGTGGTCGTCTGCGACACCACCTCGGTCAACCTGTTCAAGGTGCTGTCGGCCGCGCTGCGGCTGCGCCCGGGCCGGCACACGGTGCTCGGCGACGCAGAGGCCTTCCCGACCGACCTGTACATCGCCGAGGGCGTGACCGGCCTCGTCGAGGGCGCGCGCAGCGCGCTGATCCGCCCCGAGGAGCTGGACGGGCACCTGGACGGGGACGTCGCCGCGGTCGTCCTCTCGCACGTGGACTACCGCACCGGCGAGCTGCTGGACATGCCCGGGATCACCGCCCGGGTGCAGGCCGCGGGCGCCCTGATGATCTGGGACGTGTGCCACTCGGTGGGCGCGCTGCCGGTCGGACTCGACGCCGCCGGCGCGGACTTCGCGATCGGCTGCACCTACAAGTACCTCAACGGCGGCCCCGGCTCGCCGGCCTTCCTGTACGTCGCCGAGCGGCACCTGGCGGCCGGCCCGCTCCAGCCGCTGAGCGGCTGGTTCGGCCACGCCCGGCCGTTCGCCTTCGAGCCCGGGTACGACCCGAAGCCGGGCATCGGCCGGTTCCTGACCAGCTCGCCCTCGCTGCTCGGCCAGGCCGCCCTCGGCGCCTCGCTGGACGTCTGGGAGCGGGTCGACCTGGCGGCGGTGCGCGCGAAGAGCCTGGCGCTGACCGACCTGTTCGTGTCGCTGACCGAGGGCCTGGACGGCGTCGAGGTGGTGACCCCGCGCGAACACGCCCGGCGCGGCAGCCAGGTCGCGCTGCGGCACGCCGCCGGCTACCCGGTGGTGCAGGCGCTGATCGAGCGCGGGGTGATCGGCGACTTCCGAGCGCCGGACCTGATGCGCTTCGGCTTCACCCCGCTCTACCTGTCGTACACCGAGGTGTGGGACGCGGCCCGGCAGCTGGCCGAGGTGCTGGAGAGCGGCGAGTGGCGGGCGGAGCGCTTCTCCCGCCGGGGCGAGGTGACGTAGCCGGGGGCCGAGGCCTTCGGCCCCCGCCGTGACGCAGCTCATCTCCGCGCCGAGTTCGACCGCCGTCGCCCTTGGGGAAGCTTCCGACTGACGGAACGTCACACCCTGGGGAGGTCGTGCGTGAACCTCGAAGTCGGCCCGCTCAAGCCCGAACCGGCCCCGCTGATCCTCGGCCTGGCGCTGTTCTTCCTGCTGCTGTGGACGCTCGGCCGCCATCTGCTCCCCCGGATCGAACGGGTGCAGTCCGAACGCTGGGAGGCCACCGAGGGGCGCACCGAACGCGCCGAGGCCCTGCTCGCCGAGGCCGAGGCCACCTGGGAGGCCCGCCTGCGGGAGCTGGCCGAGGCCCGGCACGAGGCGGCCCGGATCCGGGAGGAGTACGCCGAGCGCGGCGCGGCGGCGATGGCCGCGGCCCGCGCGGAGGGCATCCGCGACCGGGACGAACTGCTCGCCACCGGCCGCGCGCGGATCGCCGCCGACCGGGCCGAGGCGGCCCGCCTGCTGCGCCAGGACGTCGGCGAACTGGCCGTCGCGCTGGCCGGCCGGGTGATCGGCGAGCCGGTGCACGCCGTCGCCGCCCAGCGCCGCACCGTGGAGCGCTTCTTCGAGACGAACTAGCCTGCACCGAAGGCCGGTTCGCCGCTCTTCGTCAGCTCTTCGCCAGCTCCTCGACCAGTCCGCGGTAGACCGCGAAGGCGGGCTTGGGCGTGTAGTCGTCGCGCAGCAGGCCGAAGTGCGGGAACAGTCCGGCGCCCGCGCTGTCCGCGTCGCGCAGGGCGAAGAACGCGTAACCGGTGACGTTGAGTTCGGCGGCGAGCCCGGCCACCGTCCGGACCACCTCCGCCACCACCTCGGCCTGCCGCGCCTCGCTCCGCCCGGGGCCGGTGGGCCAGCCGTTCTCGCAGATCCGCAGCGGAACGCCGGGCCCGATCCCGGCCCGGGGCAGCGACTCCCGGCGGAAGCCGGTGAGCACCGCCCGTACCGCATCGGCGAGTTGTCCGGGCGGGACGGGGCGGAAGACGTCCGGAAAGAAGTCCAGGCCGACGTAGTCCAGGGCGCGGTGGAAGCGCTCGTCGGCGAGCCGGCCGAGCTCGGACCAGAAGGTGTCCGCGGGGCCGAAGGAGGGCACCGCGTTGAAGCCGACGGCCAGGCGGCCGAATCCGCGGGCCAGCGCCTCCTCCTTGGCCGCGATCACGCCCTCGACCAGCGCCCGGCGGACGTTCGGGATGCTGCCGTCCACGGGCGGGAGGTCGAGGTTGGGCTCCTCGCAGATCTGGAGCAGGGCGAGGCGGTGCCCCTCGGTCCGGACCGTCCGCCGGACGAAGTCCAGCCAGCCGGCCAACTCCCCGCTGCGCTCCCGGTACTGGACCACCAGGTCGAGCCGGCGGCCCTCGACGGCGTACTGCCCGGGCCGCTCGGGGGTGTGCTCGCCGCCCGGGTACGAGCGGTAGGCGCGGACCAGGAACTCCACCGCGCCGCCCTGGAGTTCGCGCAGGGCGGCGGTGGTCCGGGCCGGGTCGTCGGGGCGGGTGGGCAGGATCACGCCGGTGTCGTCACCGACCAGTCCGCCGGGGTAGATGCCGAAGGTGAAGGTCATGCCGCCACCGTAGCGGATATTTTTGGTGTCACTGCAAGTTTGAAGTGACACCATGATCTGCGGATAGAATCCGGCCATGGGACTTCGCGAACTCAAGAAGCAGCAGACCCGGGAACTGCTCGCCGACACCGCCATGGGCCTGTTCGCCGAGCGCGGGTTCGACCGGGTCACGGTGGTCGAGGTGGCCCGGGCCGCCGGGGTCTCGCCGAACACGGTCTTCAACTACTTCCCGACCAAGGAGGACCTGTTCTTCGACCGGCAGGAGGAGGTGGTCGCCCACCTGGCCGAAGTGGTCCGGCACCGCCCGGCGGGCGGCTCCGCCGTGGACGCCGTGCGGGCCGACCTGCTGGCGGCCTTCGCGAGCGGGGAGCCGACGGTCGGGCTGAACCCGGGGATGGCGGCGTTCTGGCGGATCGTCGAGGACAGCGCGGCGCTGCGGGCCCGGCTGCTGGAACTCGGCGAACGGGCCGAGGCGGCACTGGCGGCCGCCCTGGCCGAGGAGTCGGGGGCCGAGCCCCAGGACCCGCTCCCCCGGGTCCTGGCCGGAGCCGTCGCGGGGGCCCACCGGGCGGTGCTCGGCGAGGTCCGGCGGGCCGTGGTGGCCGGGGAGCCGGCCGAGGCGGTGCGGACCCGGGTCGAGGCGGCGGTGGAACGGTCCTTCGGCCTGCTCGCCTCGGGCCTCGCCCACTACCCGGCCGGGCGGTAGGCGGCCGGAGCCGGCGAACGGCGCGCGGGCGGAGACGGAGACGGAAACGGCGCAGGCCGCCCGGCCGGATCGACTCGGGTGGCCTGCGCCGCTGTCCGGCTGCCCGGCTGCCCGGCTCCTCGACCGTACGGGCCGTCAGCCGTGGCGGCCGCGGCGGCGGACGGCAAGCACCGCCAGCGCGCCGAGACCGAGCAGGCCCACGCCCGCCAGGCCGAAGACCACCGGGGCGTTGTCGGCACCGGTGGAGGGCAGCTCACCGCCGCCACCGGGGTGGTGGCCGGCCGGCTCATCGGTCGGGTGATGGCCGGTCGGGGCCGGACCGGCGCTCGACGTCGTCGCACCAGCCGACGGCGAGGTCGGCGCCGGGGACATCGGGCTCGGCGACGTCGACGACGAAGAGGTCGGGGACGGGGCCGTCGGCGAGGGGGACGTCGGGCTCGGCGACGTCGGCGACGGGGACGGCGCCGTCGGCGAGGGGCTCGGCGTCACCGCGCAGTCCGGCAGGTCGCCGTCGAACGGGTAGCTGTGGATCTCGTAGCCGCCGGTGCCGGTGCGGATCAGGTTGCCCGCGAGGTACACCCGGCCGTTCATGCCCGGCTGGGCGATGGTCGTGGTGCCGCCGGGGTTGCCGGCCATGACCGAGCCCTGGAACTGGGCGCTGCCGAGGATCCGGGCCGAGGTCGCGGTCGGAAAGTTGTACATAAGCTTCGAGCGCATGTCGGTGGTCTGGTCGCCGGCCAGGCCGGTGCCGGTGCAGGTGTTGACGACCGGGCTGTCCCCGAGCATGTTCACCACGACGGTGGCCCCGGCCGGGATGTTGTCGATCTGATAGATCCGGGATATCCAACCCAAAAACGGACTATTCGCACCTTACAGATCCTCAGATCTGATCCGAAATTCATACATGCGGAGCAGTCGTCCCCCGGGCGGGCGCTGACGGGCCGCGAGGCCCTAGTTTTGAACCATGACCACCGAGGCCCAGGAACAGAGCGCGCCGCTCGTCGCCGTCACGTCCGCCGACGCCGTGCTGCGGCACCCCGAGGCGGGCAAGCACCTGCTGACCGCCATGGAGCGGGAGCGCGCCGCGCGCTTCCGGCACGAGTCCGGGCGGATCGACTTCACCGCCGGCCACCTGCTGGTCCGGCTCTGCGCCGCCCGGCTGCTCGGCGTACCGGTGGCCGGCCTCGTCCTCGCCCAGCAGTGCCCGGACTGCGGGCTCGCCGACCACGGCAAGCCCTACCTGCCGGACCACCCCGGGGTGCACGTGAGCCTGTCGCACACCCGGGGCGTGGTCGCGGCCGGCGCCGGGCTCCAGCCGGTCGGGGTGGACGTCGAGCTGTCCGGCCGGGGCGCCTCGTTGAGCTCGGTCGCCCGCCGGGTGCTCGCCCCGGCCGAGCTCGCCCTGGTCGAGGCCGACCCGGAGCCGGAAGCGGCGTTCCTGCGGCTCTGGGTGCGCAAGGAGTCGCTGATCAAGATCGGGCGGGCCACTCTGGACACCCTCGGCCGGGTCGACCTCTCCGCCCTGCCACTGTCCGTCCTGCCGGGCGCGCCACTGCGCAGCCGGTACGAGGACCTGCACCTACTCGACTGGAGCGACCCGGAGCACGCGGCCGCCGTCGCCGCTGTCAGCACCGCCCCGCCCCGGATCGTGGAGCTCACGGCGGCGGGCTGACCGCGGGGCCGGGGCGGGCCCCGGCGCCCACCCGCGCGGCGGGCCGGCGGATAAGCGGTGTTAGCGTGCCTGGTCGTGGGCGCGCCGAACGCGGGTGCCCACCGACCAACTGCCCACCGGATTCAAAAGGGTGCCCCGCCATGGCCAAGTTCCTGCTGAGCCTGCACGTCCTCGTGTCGGTCCTGTTCATAGGCCCGGTCGCGGTGGCCGTCAGCATGTTCCCGCGCCGGGCGAAGGCCGCGCTGGCCGGCGGGCCGGACCGGGCCTCCGACGCCGGCGTGCTGCGCGTGCTGCACCGGATCACCCAGGTCTACGCGCTGCTCGGGGTCGCGGTTCCGGTGCTGGGCATCGGCCTGGCCCAGGTGATGGACGTGCTCGGACAGTCCTGGGTGATCGTCTCGATGGTGCTGACCGCGATCGCCGCGCTCGCGCTGCTGCTCTTCGTGCTGCCCGGCCAGCAGGCCGCCGTGGACGCGCTCGATCTCGACCCGTCGGACGAGCAGCACGCCAAGGCCGTCAGCGGTCTGAAGATGCTGCCGATGACCGCCGGAGTGTTCAACCTGCTGTGGGCCGTGGTCGTGGTCCTCATGGTCATCCGCCCGGGGTCGAGCACCGGCGTCTGAGTCCGGTAGCCCGCTCGCGACCACCCCATCGCGCCCCCTTTCAGAGCGCCCCCTCCCGCCGACCGGGCCCGTTCGAGTACCGTCCTGGGCCATGACGATCATGGCGGGCATGGGCAGCCCGACGGGAACCGGCGTCGGCCCGCTGCTGCGCGGCTGGCGGGAACGACGGCAGCTCAGCCAGCTGCAACTGGCGCTGCGGGCGGACTCCTCTGCCCGCCACCTCAGCTTCGTCGAGAACGGCCGTTCCCGGCCGAGCCAGAAGCTGGTGCTGCGGCTGGCCGAGCAGCTGGACGTCCCGGTGCGCGAACGCAACACCCTGCTGCTGGCGGCCGGCTACGCCCCGCACTACCCCGAGACGCCGCTGGACGACCCGTCGATGGCCGCGCTGCGCGGCGGGCTGGAGCGGCTGCTGGCCGCCCACGACCCGTACCCGGCGGTCGTGGTCGACGGGTCCTTCCGGGTGCTGGCGGCCAACCGCTCACTCGGACTGCTCGTGGACGGCGTCGCCCCGCACCTGCTGGAGCCGCCGTTCAACGCGATCCGGGTCACCCTGCACCCGGACGGGCTGGCACCGCGCATCGTCAACCTGCGGCAGTGGCGGCGGCACCTGCTGGAGCGGATGGAACGGCAGCTGGAACTGGTCCGCGCCGAGCCTCTGCGCCGGCTGTACGAGGAGGTCCGCGGCTACCCCGAGCCGGTCGGGTCCCCGGCGGACGGTCAGGCCGAGGACCGGACGGCCGGTCCGGCCGCCGACGGGTTCCCGTTCGCGCTGCCGCTGCGGATCCGGCACGAGGAGCGGGTGCTCTCCTTCCTCTCCACCATCTCGACCTTCAACACGCCGCTGGACGTCACCGTCTCCGAGCTGGCCATGGAGACCTTCCTGCCGGCCGACGCGGAGACGGTGCGGTTCCTGCAGTCCGTGGTCGGGCCGGAGCGTTAGGGCCTGTCTTCAAACTCCCGTCGTCCGCCCGGAGGGCGGGCGGGGCGGCGTTGGGGTGCGTGCATCGCAAGGCGGAGGAGGGAGCCACTGCGGTGGGGGCACCTCCCGGCCGAAGGCTGGGGGCCATTGGCGACCGACGACAACGCGGCGAGGTGCGTGCCCCAACGCCGCCCCGCAGACGCGAGTTTGAAGACAGGCCCTTAGCCCTGCTCGCGGGCCTGTCGCCGCAGGGCGGTGAACTGGAGGACGGCGAACAGGGCCACCGTCGCGGCCTGCGCCGGGATCCAGACGAAGCCGGCGGTGGTCGGCTCCAGCCACAGCTCCATCGCGACCAGGCTGAGCACCACCCAGGCCAGGTTGAGGTCGATCACGGTCCGCACCCCGAACACCGGCGGCCGTCGGCGGGCGGCCAGCGCGCCGACCGCGAGCGCGTACCCGAGGAGCAGGAGCCCGATGTCGACCAGGGTGGTGCGGCCGGCGCCGAGCAGCTCGCCGAGCGGGCCGGAGAAGGCCAGGTAGGCCAGGCCGTTGCCGCCGGTGACCAGGGCGTCCAGGGCGAGGGCACCGCGCACCGTCCGGAGCGAGAAGGCGGAACCGGGCCGGGCGGGCGTGAGGGTGTTCGCGTGGGCGGACATGGCGGATCGCCTCCTGTCAGGGGGTGGGAGCCCGGGGCCGTGGCGGCCTCGCCGGGTGCCACCACCCTGCCCGGTGGAGCGGCGGGCGTCGATTACCCCGCAGGTAACGGCCGGCCGGCCGGGTCCCCGGCGGCCTCCTCTCCGCCGTGCTCCCCCGCGGGAATCCTCCCGACACGCCTCACGGCCGCCGGGGCGGCTGCCGGAGCAGGACTCCCGCCCGCTTCACCGCCCGGGCGGTGATGGTGGTCTCGGCCCGGGCGACGCCGAGCGGGCCGAGGGTGCCGGTGAGGAAGCGGTACAGCTCGCCGTGGTCCGGGCAGAACACCGTGGCCAGCAGGTCGGCCGGGCCGCTGGTGGCGAACACCCCGTGCACCTGCGGGTGGCGGGCCAGCACCGCACCGACCTCGGCGAGCCGGCCGGGCGGCACGTCCAGCCAGAGGTTGGCGTCCACGGCCATGCCGAGCAGCCGCGGGTCCACGGTGGCATGGGTGCGCAGCAGCCCGGCCCCGTCCAGCCGGTGCAGCCGACGGCGCACCGTGGACTCGGGCGCGCCGACGGCCGCGGCCAGCACGGCGTGGGACTGCCGGGCGTCCTCGCCCAGCCGCTCCAGCAGCGCGCGGTCGAGGCCGTCCAGCGGCGGCGGTGCGGCGGGGCGCGGGACGGCGCTCCGGGCGAGCGCGGCGGCCTCCTCCTCGGTCAGGTACCCGGCCCGCCACTGCCCGGCGTCGGCGAAGGCGTGCAGCACGGCGTGGACGGTGGTCTCGGTGACGGCGCCGGTCGCGGGCAGCTGCCCGTACAGCAGCCGGTCGCGGGAGCCGGCGTCGGTGAGCATCACGGCGCCGACCTCGTGGCCGCCGAGCATCACGTCGACGAACGGGACGTCGGGGCGGTCGGCGAGGGCCTGCGCGACGGCGTCCACCCGGCCGCTCAGCACCCGGATCCGCAGCAGCAGCGCGCCCACGGCGGCATCCTCGACGTCCGGCAGCCGGACCACCCGCAGCACCCCGGCCTGCCGCATCCGGCCCAGGCGGCGGGTGACCGTCCGGGCGGAGACGCCCAGCACCTCGGCGATCCGGCCGGGCTCGGCCCGTCCGTCCACCTGGAGCGCGCACACCAGGCGGCGGTCGAGCGCGTCCAGCACGGTGTCCGGATCGGCAGTGGAGAGGTCCATGATGTCCGATCTCCGTCGTCTCGACGACTTCTGCGTCCTGTTCGGCAGCCCCGACGGTACTCCTTGTCCGACCAGCCGGAGCAGACCGGCCCGGAGCAAGGAGGAGTCACCGTGACGAACGAGCTGTGGACGCTGGCGGAGAGCGTGGAAGCCGCGGTGCGCGAGGTCGGTGCGGGGCTGGCGGCCCGCCGGTCCACCGACCCGGTCACGGCACGGACCGCCGAGGAGGCGGCGGCCCGCTTCGCCGAGCTGGACGGCCCCGCGGCCGCCGCACTGCGGGAGCGGCTGACGGCGCTGCGCCCGCAGGCCGGCTGGGTGCCCGAGGAACTGGACGGCTCGGTGCCCGCCGAGGGCGAGTGGTGGCTGTGCGACGCGACCGACGGCGCGGTGCAGTACCTGCTCGGGCAGCCGCACTGGGCGGTGACCGCCACGCTGGTGCGGGACGGTGCGGCGGTGCTGGCCGTGGTGCACGCCCCGGAGCAGGACGGGCGCACCTACCGGGCGGTGCTCGGCGGCGGGGCCGAGCTGGACGGGCGGCCGATCGCGCCCCTGGAGCGGGAGTTGGCGGTCACCGTCGCCGCCACCAGCCAGCCGCCGCGGGTGGCCGCCGATCCGGTGGCGCTGCGCCGGGCGGGCGAGTCGCTGTCCGCGATGGCGGGGGCGGTCCTGGCGGTGCGCAACCTCGGCCCGACCGCACTCCAGGTGGCCCAGGTCGGCTCCGGGCACCTGGCGCTGTTCTGGGAGTACGGCCTCGACGCGGGCAACCTGCTGGCCGGGGCGCTGATCGCGCGCGAGGCGGGCGCGGCGGTGACGGACACCACCGGGTCGGCCTGGACGGCCGGCTCCGACGGCTTCCTCGCCGCCGCGCCCGGGCTGCACGCGCAGGCGCTGGAGGTGCTGCGGGCAGTCGGCTGAGGACGCCGGGGCGGTCAGCCGGCCGTCCCGGCGGACAGCCCGAAGAGGGCGGCCGCGTTGTCGTGGCAGACCGCCCGCAGCCAGTCCTCCCCCAGCCCCAGCCCGGCCAGCGCCTCCAGCTGGTGGATGTACCGGTAGGGGATGTTGGGGAAGTCGCTGCCGAGCAGGATGCGGTCCCGGAGCCCGCGCAGGCGCGACAGTTCCTCGCGCGGGAACGGGCCGTCGCCCTCGGCGAAGTCGGTGAACGCCATGGTGGTGTCCAGCCGGACGGCCGGGTGGCGCTCGGCCAGGTCGAGGAAGTCGCGGTACTCGGGCATCCCGAGGTGGGCGACCACCAGGACCAGGCCGGGGTGCCGCGCCAGCACCGCGCCGATCGGGCCGGGGCCGGTGAACTTGCCCGGCACCGGCCCGGACCCGCAGTGGGTGACCACCGGGGTGCCGGTCTCGGCGAGCAGGCCCCAGACCTCGTCCAGCAGCGGGTCCGCCGGGTCGTAGCCGCCGACCTGGAGGTGTGCCTTGAACACCCGGGCGCCGTCCTCGATCGCCCGGGCCACGTAGCCGGGTGCCTCGGGCTCGGGGAAGAAGGTCGCGGTGTGCAGGCACTCCGGGGTGCGGGCGGCGAAGTCGGCGGCCCAGGCGTTCAGCCAGCCGGCCATGCCGGGCTTGTGCGGGTAGAGCATGGACGTGAACGCCCGGACGCCGAAGTCCCGCAGCCGTCGGACCCGTTGCTCCTCGGCCTCGCGGTAGGTGATCGGCCAGGGGCGGTTCACCAGCGGGCCGGCCGCGTCGAAGTACGCCCACACCTTGTCGAGGACGTTCTTCGGCATGAAGTGGGTGTGCACGTCGATCAGCCCGGGCAGACCGAGGGCCTGCCAGAACTGCCGTACGACAGCGGCTTCCCGGACGTCCTCCTGGTGGACGCCCGTCTCGTGGGCGCTCTCCCCGGTGCTCACGCGGGCACCGGGCGGGCACGGTCGATGATCGCTCCGGTGTCCACCCCGGCCGGCAGGGTGCCGAAGGCAGCGCCGCGGTCGCCGCCCAGCCGGCTCGCGCAGAACGCGTCGGCCACCGCCGGGCTGCCGTACCGGACCAGCAGCGCGCCCTGGAAGGCCAGCGCCATCGACTCGACCAGCCGGCGGGTGCGGTACTCCAGGTCGCTCAGGTCGGTCAGCTCCTTGCGCAGCGCGGCGACGGCCGCGTCCAGTCGGCGGTCCGCACCGGCGGCGGCGTCGAGTTCACCGAGGAAGGCCTCGACGCTCTCCGGGCGCTTGGCCATGGCGCGCAGCGCGTCCAGGGCGGCGACGTTGCCGGAGCCCTCCCAGATCGACACCAGCGGCGCCTCCCGGTAGAGCCGGGGCATCCCGGACTCCTCCACGTAGCCGTTGCCGCCCAGGCACTCCAGCGCCTCGGCGGAGTGCGCCGGACCGCGCTTGCAGACCCAGTACTTGGCCACCGCCAGGCCCAGCCGACGCACCAGTGCCTCGTTCCCGTCCCCGGCGAGGGTCCGGTCGGTGGCCTGGGCGAGCCGCATGGCGACGATCGTGGCCGCCTCGGACTCCACCACCAGGTCGGCGAGCACGTTGCGCATCAGCGGCTGGTCGACCAGCGCCTTGCCGAACGCCCGCCGGTGCAGGGCGTGGTGAACCGCCCTGGTGGCGCCGTAGCGCATGCCGGAGGCCGCGCCGATCGTGCAGTCCAGGCGGGTCATGTTGACCATCTCGATGATGGTCGGGACACCCCGGCCCTCCTCGCCGACCAGCCAGCCGACCGCCCCGTCGTACTCCAGCTCGGCGGAGGCGTTGGACTTGTTGCCGAGCTTGTCCTTCAGCCGCATCAGCTGCAGCCGGTTGCGGCTGCCGTCCGGGAGGACCCGCGGCAGCACGAAGCAGCTGAGACCGCCAGGCGCCTGGGCGAGGGTCAGGAAGAGGTCGGACATCGGCGCCGAGGTGAACCACTTGTGGCCGGTGAGCCGGTAGGTGCCGTCCGGCTGCGGAGCGGCGGCGGTGGTGTTGGTGCGGACGTCCGAGCCGCCCTGCTTCTCGGTCATCGACATGCCGGCGATCAGCCCGCGCTTGGTCCGCGGCTCGCGCAGCCCGAAGTCGTACTCCCGGGCGGCCAGCAGCGGCTCCAGCTCGGCGGCGAGGGCGGGGTTGGCGCGCAGCGCCGGGACGGCGGCGTAGGTCATCGAGATCGGGCAGGTGTGGCCGGCCTCGACCTGGCCCCAGACGTAGAACCCGGCGGCGCGGGCGGAGTGGGCGCCGGGCCGCTCGTCCCGCCAGGGCGCGGCGTGCAGGCCGTACGAGACGGCGGTGCGCATCAGCTCGTGCCAGGACGGGTGGAACTCGACCTCGTCGATCCGGTGGCCGAATCGGTCGTGGGTGCGCAGCACCGGCGGGTGTTCGTTGGCCAGCCGGCCCCACTCGGCGGCCTGCTCGGAACCGGCCAGCCGGCCCAGCTCGCGCAGCTCGGGCTCGGCCCAGCCGGCGTCGGCCCGCTGGAGGGCGGCGAGCAGGGTGGGGTCGGCGGCGGTGTCGTGTCCGTACGGCAGGGGCACCTGGTTGGTGACCTCATGCGTCGCTGTCATCGCGTCCTCCCAGGGCACGCAGGGTGAAGGAGACCAGGGCGGGGACCACCGTGGTGTTGTCGCTCGGGGTGTTGCCGCGTGGGGTGTCGTCGCGTGGGGTGTCGTCGCGCGGGGTGTCGTCGCCGTGTTCGGGCCCGGCGGCTTCGACCGGTGCGGCGGCGAGCGGGCCCGCCAGGGCCTCGCCGACCGCGCCGACCAGGGCGGCGGCGGTCAACACCGGATCCTGCTCGGGCAGTTCGCCGCTCGCCACGGCCACGGCGATCTCGGTGGCGATCACGTCCCGGAACGCCCGCCGGAACACCAGGCGCTCGACGTCCACGACCGCGTCGGCCGGCTCCACCAACAGCGCGTACGCCAACCGGGGGGCGCGCAGGGCGCGGGCGGCGAAGGTCTCGACCACGGCGGCGATCCGCTGCCGCGGGGTGTCCCGGAGGGCGACGGCGGCGTTGACCGCGTCGATCTCGTGAGTGACCACCCGGCGGAACAGCTCCACCGACAGCTCGGCCTTGCCGGCGAAGTGCTGGTAGAGGCTGCCGGTGGCGATCCCGGCACGGTCCGCCACGGCGGCCATCGTGCAGCCGCCGTAGCCGCGCTCGGCGAGCAGGCCGACCGCCGACTGGAGCACCGCTTCGCGCTGGGCGTCCAGGCGGGCTTGTACGGCGGGCGTGCGTCGGTAGGCCATGGAAGCATTGAAGCACTGATTCACTGCTTCGGGGAGGGGGCGGCCGGGTCCGGTCGGGCCTTTCCCGCTCGGACCTTCCGGTCGGACCTTCCGGCTGGGCCTTTCCCGCTCGGACCTTCCGGTCGGGCCGGGTTCGGTGGTTCCGGGATGCGCGAGGAGCCCCGGAACGACGCGAGGAGGCCGCCCCGGAACGCGGGACGGCCTCCTGCTCGTGCTTCGTGGTGCGGCTTGCTGCGCCCGCGCTACAGCGGGCGGCGCTCCTGCTCCAGCCGCTGGCCCTCGACGTCCAGCGGGCCGAAGTCCGCGATCGGCTGCGGCGACTTGGCCAGCGAACGGGCGGCGTTCGGGTCGCCCAGACCGGCCCACTCCAGCACCTTGGCGGTGGCCTCCGCCGACTGGGCGGCGGGCAGCTGCCCGATCCTGGAGCCGTGGTTGCCGCCGGGCACGGTGTAGACGTAGCTGTCCTCGCTGCCCCGGCCGAGGCGGAACGGCTTGGCGCCCCACGGGTCGTTGCCGCCGTAGACGTACATGATCCGCTCACCCTCGCGCTTCACCCAGCGGTCGATGTCGGGCATCGCGTTCGGGTTGAAGACGGTCGGGATCTCCTTCGGCACGAAGCTGCGGACCGAGTAGAGCTCCTTGTAGTCGTAGTGCAGCACGCCCTTGAGGTGCGAGACGTCGAAGAACGGCGCCCCCAGCTCGGTGGCGGCCTGGTAGTAGTACGCGGTGTACTTCGCCAGCGACTGGTCGCTGTTGCCGGTGATGCCGGACTGCGAGTCGAACCAGGCGTACAGCTCGTCGTCGGTCGCGGTGGCGGCCACCGGGACCTTGTCGCAGTCGGACTCCAGGCTGTACTGCCAGAACGCCCAGACCACGTCCAGCACGCCGGCCTCGTACGCGCGGTCCGGGGTGCCGAGGGTGTCGAAGGTGGAGCCGGCCGCCTTGTTGTCCGCGACGTAGCGGGCCTCCAGGCGGTCGCGGCGCACCAGCAGCTCGCGCTGGGCCGCGTTCAGCCTGGCCCGGCACTCGGGGGTGCCGACGGTGCGGAAGAACTCGCTGTACGCCTCGGAGTCGTTGACGTTCGTGTTGTTCGGCGCGACGTAGGCGATCGTGCCGGCCACGTCGTCCGGGTAGAAGCGGCGGAAGTAGGTGGAGGACATGCCACCCTTGCTGCCGCCGGTGGACAGCCACTCCTCCTGGTAGATCCGCTTGAGCGCGGTCACCAGCCGGTGCGAGTCCGCGGCGCCCTGGCGGATGCCGGCCTTCGACCAGTCCGCCGGGTCCGGGCGGGAGGGGGTGAAGAACCGGTACTCGATGGACACCTGGTTGCCGTCCACCAGCCGGGTCGGCTCGGTGCGCGACGGGCTGGTGCCCAGGGTGTAGCCGTTGGTGTAGAAGACGGTCGGGCGGTCGTAGCCGCGGTGCAGCAGGCTGAAGCGCTGCTGGAAGGTGCCCAGCCAGGGCCGGAAGTGGTCGATCGGCTGGGTGTAGGTGGCGATGAAGTACCGGTGACCGGTGGTGGTCGGCTTCTCCTCAGTGATGGTCACCCCGGGGATCGCCGCCAGGCGGTCCTTGATGTCGGCGTTCGGGTCGTCGGCGGGGCTGCGGCCGTGGCGGGACCCGTTGCCCTGGTCGCCCTGGTCACCTTGTCCCGCCTGGGCACCCTGTACGCCCTGTGCACCCTGCGCGCCCTGGCCGTCGGCGGCGGACGCCGGGCTCGCCAGGCCGCCGAACGCGAGCAGCGGTATCAGCAAGGCGGAAACCAGCAGCCTTCTCACGGTGGTGGTCATCAACTCTCCCTCTGTTCAACTGACATGACTGCCGCCTTCCGGTACGGCCGTGCGGCATGGGTGGTGCGGCGTGGGTGATGCGGCGTGGGTGATGCGGCGTGGGTGGTGCGACGGCCGGCCGATGGACGGCCGAATGGGCCACCCGCCGTTCACGGATGGCCCATCGGGGAAGAAGTGCTGGTCAGTGGGGTTGCCCTGCTCTGCTGCCGGTTGAGGATTCCGTCGGGTCGAACGTTCCCCGTCGAGCCCGGTGGCTACTCGCCTACGGGCGGGGCAGGGTGCACCCGGGGAGGGTGAGGTCGAAGCGGTTGCCGGCGGCGAAGCAGGCCGGAATCCCGTAGGTCTCCTGGGCGTAACCGATGCCCCGGCGGACCGTCACCGCGCCGTTCTGGTCCACCTCGCAGGGGTTGTCCAGGGTGCAGGTCTCGCCGTTCTCGTTGATCGTGTTGTTGACGGCGACCACCTGGCCGGTCGAGGCGTCGACCACCGGCGAGCCGGAGGTGCCGCCGATCACGTTGCAGGCGGAGGTGTAGCGGACCGAGTCCTTGAAGGTCCAGTCGGCTTCCTTCAGCCGGTAGGCGAAGCCGTCGACCGAGCAGGAGTAGATCTTCTTCCAGTAGCCGGAGACGACCCGGATCGAGGTGCCCTGGACCGGGTGGGTGGCGGCGATGGTCAACGGGGCTATCCCGTACCGGGACTGGATCGAGGCGTAGGTCGTGTTCAGCTGGTAGATCGACACGTCGGTGTCGGTCATCGCACCGTAGACGATCTTGGTCGCACGCAGCGTGGCGGCACCGCCGCCGCTGGCGTTGAGCAGGGTGAAGGTCCGGCTGGAGGAGCGGTTGAGGACCACCTCGCCCGGGCCGGGCATGCCGGTCTCCAGGCAGTGGCCGTTGGAGAGCACCAGGGCCGGGTCGCTCGCGGCCGAGCCGGGCATCCGCACCAGCGAGCCGGAGCAGTTGCTGAGTGCGACCGTCCCGGCGAAGGTGACGGCGGAGAGGGGCTTGGCGGCGGGGGCTGCGGCCTGGGCCGGAACGGCTCCGACCAGGGCGGTAGCCCCGGAGATCAGGAGCGTGGTTACCGTGCCTATGAGCGGCTTCTTCATGAGAGACCTCTCGGTGTGGGGGGTCCACGGGTGGGGGTCCACCAAAGCTGTCCCGGACATGACTCACTGTCAAGAGTCAAAACAACGCCAAGAACCGCCCAAGACGCAATGGCCGGTTACCGCCGCCGCCCGGATCAACCGTCGGGCTCGCCGTCCGGCTCACGGTCCGGCTCACGATCCGGCTCACGGTCCGACTCGACGGTCTCAGCTCGCGGCCCTGATCGGCGGCCCTTGATCGGCGGTCCGGATCGCGGGCCGGCCGGTCGCCGCCGCCGAGGCCGTCAACTCCCGCGCACGGACGGTCAACCCGCCTGCCAGTGCTCCCGGCCGAGGCTGATCAGGCGCAGCTGGAGGCGTGCGGTCGCAGCGATCCGCTGCCCCCGGTCCGGGTCCGTCTCCAGCGCCTCCAGGAAGGCGGCGGCCGTGGACACCATGTGGTCGACGTACAGCTCGGCGAGCATCCGCAGATCCCGCTCGCTCCACCCCTGCGACACCGGCTGCAGCGCCAGGGCGTCTCCCACCTCGGCGGCGAAGCGGCCGAGTTCGGCGTCGATCGCCTCGCGCACCTGCCGGACTCCGCCGTGCCGCTCGCGCGCCAGGAAGCGGACGTGCGCCCGGTGCTCGCGGACGTGCCGCTCGATCACGTCCACCGCGCGGTCGATCAGTTCCTCGGCACCGCCGGCCCCGGCGAGCACCGAGCGGATCATGACATGCAGGCTGGCCAGCGACTCCTCGACCAGCGCCACCCCGAGGGCGGCGAGGTCCGGGAAGTGCCGGTAGAAGGCGGCCGGGGAGAGCCCCGCCTCGCGGGTGACCTCACGAACGCCCAGGCTCGCCAGGTTCTGATCAGCCAACAGGTGTAGCCCGGCGTCCAGCAATGCCCGCCGACTCTGCTGCTTCTGGGCCTGCCTGGCCCCAACGGTGTGACTCACGCCATTCAGTAAACATTCGTTTGCTGAACTTGGCCAGCCGGGCGTACAGTGGGAGCGAAGTCAGTGAACACTTGTCAACCGAAATCGGCGCAGTCCCAGCCGCAGCCGAAGGAGCCAGTCGTGATCCTGTTCTCCGCCCTGGTCGCCATGGGCGTCCTGATCGGCACCGCCGCCCACACCTCGCTCCCGGTCTTCCTCGCCGCCTCCGCCGGCATCACCGCCTGGCTGCTGGCCTTCGGCGCCCGCGAGGGCATCGCCCGCCTCCGGCACCGCTGACCCGGCCGCTCCGCGGACCGCACCCGCGGCCACTCCACAGAGAGGACCCGCACCACCATGAGCACCGTCACCGAACGTCCGACCATCGGCCGTCAGAGCGTCAGCAGCCAAGGCGTCGGACGCCGGAGCACCGGCCGCCCGGAGTCCCTCGCCCAGGAGAGCGACCGTCAGGGCACCTCCGAGGCGGACGGCCTCGCCGTCGCCTCCTTCCTCCTCGGCCTCCCCGGCCTGCTGCTGTTCAACATCGTCCTCGGGCCGATCGCCATCACCCTGGCCACGCTGGCCCTGGTCCGCGGCACCAGGCGGCGTGGCCGCGCCCTCCTCGGCCTGACTCTCGGCATCGCCTCGCTGGTGATCCTCTCCGTCACCATCGCCACCTCCCACGGAGTGCTCATCGACATCGGCTCCTGAACCGGCCCAATCGGCCTTCCACTTCTGGCTCCTGCTCCTGTATCGCCCTCCGATCCGCCCGTGAGCCACCGTTCCGCCGATGGATCACCGTTCCGTCCCTGAGCACCGTTCCGTCCTTGATTCACCGGACTGACCTCGGCCCCCTGAACGGCAGTTCGAACGACTGATCCCGTCAACCCGCCCCGCTCCCCCGGCCCGCCACGTAGGGTGGGCCCCATCGGCCGGGCGACCTCAGGGGGCAGGAGTGACTACGGAGAACCGCAGCGACGCACAGCCGGCACGGCCCACCCCGTCAGGCGGACGGCTGCTCGCCGTGAGCGATCTGCACATCTCCTACCAGGAGAACCGCGATCTGGTGGAGAAGCTCCAGCCCTCCCACCCCGGCGACTGGCTGCTCGTCGCCGGTGACGTCGCCGAACTCACCACCAGCATCGAGTGGGCCCTCGGCCTGCTCGCCGAGCGCTTCGCCCGCGTGGTGTGGGTGCCCGGCAACCACGAGCTGTGGACCCACCCCGAGGACCCGGTCCAGCTGCGCGGAGTGGCCCGCTACGAGCATCTGGTGGAACGCTGCCGCCGGCTCGGCGTGGTAACCCCCGAGGACCCGTACCCGCTCTGGGAGGGCCCCGGCGGACCGGTCCGCATCGCCCCGCTCTTCCTCCTCTACGACTACACCTTCCGTGCGCCGGGCACGACCACCAAGGAGGCCTCCCTGGCGGCCGCCTACGAGAGCGGCATCGTCTGCGCCGACGAGCGGATGCTCTACCCGGACCCGTTCCCGGACCGCGACTCCTGGTGCCGCGAGCGCGTCCGGCTGACCGAGAAGCGGCTGGCGGCCTGCGACCCGGACGTCCCCCTCGTCCTGGTCAACCACTACCCGCTGGTCCGCCAGCCCACCGAGATCCTCTGGTACCCCGAGTTCGCCCAGTGGTGCGGAACCGAGCTGACCGCCGACTGGCACACCCGGTTCAACACCGCGGCGATGATCTACGGTCACCTCCACATCCCCCGCCGCACCACCTACGACGGCGTGCCGTTCACCGAGGTCTCGCTCGGCTACCCGCGCGAGTGGCGCAAGCGCGGACTGCCGGACCCGCTGCTGCGGGAGGTCTTCCCGCAGTCCGCGGGCTGACCCTCCGGTTCACCGGCTCCTCCTGCCCCGCCGCCTCCTCTTCCGTCGCCTCCTACTCCGCCGCGATCGCCCTCAGGACGTCCAGCCGCGCCGCCCGCCCCGCCGGGCGGAGTCCGGCCACCGCGCCCGCCAGCAGCCCGGCCGCCAGAATCACGGCCAGCTGCACGGGCGGTATCGCGAACGATCCCGTCCCCGCACTGTCCGAGGCGCGCACCAGGGCCCAGCCGAGGAAGGCTCCGAGGCCCAGCCCGCCGACCGTCCCGAAGGCCGCCACCAGCACCGACTCCCAGCGCACCATGCCCCGCAGCTGACCACTGGTCTGGCCGACCGCCCGCAGCAGCCCCAGCTCCCTGGTCCGCTCGTGCACCGCCAGCGTCAGGGTGTTGGCGATGCCCAGCAGCGCGATCAGCACCGCCAGCGCCAGCAGCGCGTAGACCACCGAGAGCATCATGTCGACGCCGGAGGCCGCACTCTTCGCGTACTCGGCGCGGTCCTGCACCTGCGGACTGCCGTACGGGACCAGCGCCCGTTCCACCGCCGCCTTGCCCGCGGCAGCCGAGACGCCGTCACGCAGCCCGATCGCGACCATGGTGTCCGCGTCCTGCCCCCGGTGCGGGGCCCAGGCCTGCCGGGTCATCAGGTAGTCGCCGGCCAGACTGCCGCCCTCGTACAGGGCGCGGATGGTGAACGGGCCGCTCGCGCCGTCGGTGAAGCCCACGGTGACGGACTGTCCGAGCCGCCAGCCGTGCTGCTGCGCCTCGCTGCGGGAGACCGCCAGCCCGTCCGTGCCGAGCGCGGCCAGTGAGCCGTCGACCCGGCCGAGGTCGACGACCCCGGACAGCCGGGCCGGATCGGTCACGTCCAGCGTCCGGCCGTGCCCGTCGATCCGGGCCACGCCCCGGCCGAGCCCGGCGGTCTGCCGCACCTCGGGCAGGGCGGCCAGGGCGTCCGCCGCCTTGGGGCTGATCCCACTGCCGCCGGCCCCGAACGAGGCGGTGGTGACGGCGAGATCGCCCGCGAAGGACTTGCTCACCGTGTCGTCCAGGGTGGCCTTGATCGAGGCGCCGAACACGGTGAACAGCGTGACCACCGCGACTCCGATCATCAGCGCGCTCGCGGTGGCCGCCGTCCGGCGCGGGTTGCGGGCCGCGTTGCGCCGGGCGAGCACCCCGGAGACCCCGCGCAGCCTGGGCAGCGGCGCACCCAACATCCGCACCGCGCCGGCCGCGGCGACCGGGCCGAGCACCACCATGCCGGCCAGCACCGCCAGTGCCCCGAGCGCCGTCAGCAGCACGGACGGGCCATCGGTCGCGCCGAGGACGGCGACCGGCACTCCCCCGGTCAGCAGCAGGCTGCCGAGCACCACCCGGACGGTGCCCGAGCGCCCCTGCGCCGCCCGGTCGACGCCCGTGTCCCGCAGGGCCGCGAGCGGAGCCGTCCGCCCGGCCCGGACGGCCGGCAGCAGCGCGGAGCCCACCGCGACCAGCGTGCCGACCAGCAGCGGCAGCAGGACGGCGGCCGCGCTGATCACCATGCCGCCGGTCGGCAGGGCGAAGCCGAGCGCCGAGAACAGCGCCTTGAGCCCGGCGGCCACCCCGATCCCGCCCAGCAGCCCGCCGAGCGAGGCCAGCAGGCCGACCACCAGCGCCTCCGCCAGCGTCGCCCCGAGCACCTGGCCGCGCACCGCGCCGAGCGCCCGCAGCAGCGCGTGCTCCCTGGTCCGCTGGGCGACCACGATGGCGAAGGTGTTGTGGATGGTGAACGTCGCCACCAGCAACGCGATCCCGGCGAAGACCAGCAGCAGCGTGGTGAACATGGTCAGGAACCGCCCGGACAGCACCTGGGTGGACTCCTGGGTGGCCGCCGCGCCGGTGATCGCCTGGACGCCGGCGGGCAGTTGCGGGGTGATCCGGTCGGCCAGCTCCCGCTGGGAGACCCCGCCCGACGCGCGGACCTGGATCGAGGCGGCCTGCCCCTCGCCCTTGGGCGTGAGGTACCGCTCGGCGTCCGCGAAGGTCATCGCGGTGAAGGTGCTCGGCCCCATGCCGTCCGCGCCCGCCCCGAAGGTGGCGATGCCGACGACGGTGACCGGTATCGGATCAGGGGTGCGCAGCACGGTGGTCGAGCCGAGGTGCAGCCCGCCCGCCTTCGCCGCGCCACGGTTCACCACGACCTCGCCCGGGGCGGCCGGCGCCCGGCCCTCGGCCAGCCGGTAGGGGTTGAGCCGGCCGTCGGTCAGCCAGTTGCCCGCCAGGGTGGGCGGGCCCTGGCCGCCGATCGGTCTGCCGTTGCTTCCGATGAGCTGGCCCGCCCCCTGGACCGACGGCTCGGCGGCCGCCACCCCGGGTACGGTGCGCAGCCGGTCGGCGAGCGCCGCCGCCACCGGCGCCCGTACCCCGCCCACCGTGCCCGGCGAGTCCAGCACGTCGGCGCTGCGGACCACGACGTCGGTGCCGGCGTTGGCGTCGGCGAAGAGGGTGTCGAAGTTGGCCCGCAGGGTGTCGCCGAGCACCATCGTGCCGGTCAGGAAGCTCACTCCGAGCAGGATGGACAGGAGGGTGCCGGCCAGCCGCCTGCGGTGGGCGCGCAGCGAGCGCAGGCTGAGCCGGAGGGGAACGGTGTTCGTGTGCCCGCCTCGATTCGCTCGGATCCGCTCGCTCACGACCGACCCCGTTCGAAGGCCTTCATCCGGTCCAGCACCAGGGCGGAGGTGGGCTGCCGCATCCGGTCCACCAGCCGTCCGTCGGCGAGGAAGAGCGCCTCGTCGGCCCAGCCGGCGGCCGTCGGATCGTGGGTGACCATGACCACGGCCTGGCCCATCTCGTCCACCGCCCGGCGCAGCAGGCCGAGTACCTCGCCGCCGCTGCGGGAGTCGAGGTTGCCGGTCGGCTCGTCGGCGAAGACCACCCGGGGCCGCCCGGCCAGCGCCCGGGCCACCGCGACCCGCTGCTGCTGGCCGCCGGAGAGCTCGCTCGGACGGTGCTGCAGCCGGTCGCCCAGGCCGATCACGTCGACCAGTGTCTCCAGCCAGGCCTGGTCGGGGGCGGCCCCGGCCAGATCGAGCGGGAGGGTGATGTTCTCCAGGACGGTGAGCGTGGGCACCAGGTTGAAGGCCTGGAACACGAAACCGATCCGCTCCCGGCGCAGCAGGGTGAGCCGCCGGTCGTTGAGTGTGCCGAGCTCGGTGTCGCCGATCCAGGCGGTGCCGGCGGTGAGCGTGTCCAGCCCGGCCGCGCAGTGCATCAGGGTGGACTTGCCCGAGCCGGACGGGCCCATGATCGCGGTGAACCGCCCGGCCGGGAACTCCACCGTCACGTGGTCCAGCGCCCGGACCTCGGTGCCGCCGACGCCGTAGATCTTCACGGCATCGGCGACCCGGGCGGCGGCGCCGCGCACGACGTCCAGGGTGGTCACCTGGTGCCACCTCCCCTGGCGTCGTCCCGCGGCGGCTCGCTGAGCACGGCCCGCTTGGCGCGGTACTCCTCGGCGTCGATGTCGCCCTCGGCGTAGCGGCGGCCCAGGACGGCCAGCGGATGCTCCGCCACGGCTCCGGCCCCGCCCCCGAACCCGCAGCCGTGCGGCCGCCGGACCGTGCGGCGCAGCACCGCGATCACCAGGACCACCACGGCGATCCAGACCAGCGGGATCAGCAGGATCCACGGGCCGGGGCCGTGCCAGTCGGCCAGCTGCGTGTACATGATGGTTCAACTCCTCGGTGGTGGGCCTCCAGGACCTCGGGGGGTTCCCGAGGTGCCTAGAGCGTCCCGCCGAGGGGTCTCATCACGCGTCCTACCAGCAGCGGCAGTTGGGATACTCCCGGAAGAGTAGGGGCCGCTCAGCCCAGCCAGCCGGGCCGCACCAGCCCCGACTCGTAGGCCAGCACCACCAGTTGCGCCCGGTCCCGCGCGCCGAGCTTCGCCATCGCCCGGCTGACGTGCGTCTTCGCCGTCAGCGGGCTGACCACCAGCCGCCGGGCGATCTCCTCGTTGGACAGGCCCATCCCGACCAGCGCCAGTACCTCGCGCTCCCGCTCGGTCAGCATCGAGATGTCCGAGAGACCCTCCGGCACGGCCTCGGGAGCCTTCGACCGGGCGGCGAACTCGCCGATCAGCCGCCTGGTCACCCCCGGCGAGAGCAGCGCGTCCCCCGCGACCGCGACCCGGATCGCCCGCAGCAGGTCGGCCGGCTCGGTGTCCTTGACCAGGAAGCCCGCCGCCCCCGAGCGCAGCGCCTCGAAGACGTACTCGTCCAGCTCGAAGGTGGTCAGCACGACCACCCGGACGGAGGACAGCGCCGGGTCCTCGGCGATCCTCCTGGTCGCCTCCAGCCCGTCCATCCGCGGCATCCGGATGTCCATCAGCACGACGTCCGGCACGATGTCGCGGGTGAGCCGCAACGCCGCCTCGCCGTCGCCCGCCTCGCCGACCACCGTGAGGTCGTCCTGGAGGTCCAGCAGGGCCCGGAAGCCCGCCCTGACCAGTAGTTGGTCATCCGCCAGCAGTACCCGAATCAATCGCTCTCCGCCTTCGGTGTCGGCAGCTCCGCCCGGACCCGGAAGCCGCCGTCCGGCAGCGGCCCCGCGGTGATGGTGCCACCGAACGCCGCCACGCGTTCCCGCATCCCGACCAGCCCGCTGCCCGACCCGCCCGCGTCGCCGAGGACCGCGGGCCCCGGGTCCTCCACCCGGACCACCAGCACGGCCGGGTCACTCCAGTCCAGCACCACGACCGCCTGCCGGGCCGCCGAGTGGCGCACCACGTTGGTGAGCGCCTCCTGGACGATCCGGAAGGCGGCGAGGTCGACGGTGGCGGACAGCTCGCGCCGCTCGCCGCGCTCCTGCACCTCCGCCTCCAGGCCCACCCGGTCCGCCTGCTCGGTGAGTTCGTCCAGCCGGTCCAGCCCGGGGGCCGGCCCGCGCGGCGCCGCCCCGGGCCCGCGCAGCGTCGCGAGCACCTGGCGGACCTCGCCGAGCGCCTCCTTGCTGGTCGACTTGATGGTGACCAGTGCGCCGCGGGCCTCCTCCGGCCGCCGGTCGAGCAGCGCGAGCGCGACGCCGGCCTGGATGTTGATCAGCGACAGGCTGTGCGCCAGGATGTCGTGCAACTCCCGGGCCATCCTGAGCCGTTCCTCGTTGGCCCGGCGCTCCTCCAGCTGCTGCCGGTAGGCCCGGTGGGCGGCGATCCGCTCGCGCCGGAACCGGACCAGCTCGCCCCCCGCCATCACCAGCAGCAGCCAGGCCGACAGCCCGAGCTCCTGCGGCCAGATGCTGCCGGACGGCGGGGCCGCGCGCTGCCAGCTCTCCGGCAGGAGGAAGGTGACCAGGAGGTGGACCAGGTAGACCCCGCCCACGCCGGCCCAGGCCGCCCGGCGGTGCCCGGAGCCGATCGCCACGCAGCAGGCGATCAGCCAGCTCACGAAGGCCGGCCCGTACGGGTACCCGCCGGCCAGGTACCCGGCGGTGACCACCGACGTGCCGGCCACCACCGCGACCGGTCGGCGGTCGCGCAGCACCAGCAGGGCCGGCCCGAGCAGCAGCAGCAGGTAGCCGAGGGCGTCCAGCGGGACCCGCCCGTGCTGGTTGTGCGCGGCGAAGGTCGAGCCGACCACCTGGAGCACCGCGACCGCCGCCGCCACCCCGAGCGGGTAGCCCGCCTTGGCCGCGCGCACCCACGGCGGGCGCCACGGCTCGGGCGGCTCCTCCGGCGGCTGCTCCGCCGGGGGCGGCTCGGTCGGCGGGGACGTGGGCGGCATCATGCCCACAAGCTAGACCCGCGCCCCGTCCCCGCGCGTCCTCCACCAGTGGCGTTCGGGCGTACTCCCGCTGGAGTACGCCCGGACACGGTTCGCCCTCAGCCCTCCGCAGCGTCCGCGGATGCCCGGGCCTTCGCCTGCGCCTCCTCGAAGGTCGCCGACGCCTCCGGCCGCGCCAGCGTGACCACCAGCTCCCCGTCGCTCACGTCCGCGATCAGTGTGTCCCCCTCCCGCACCGAACCGTCCAGCAGCAGGTTGGAGATCCGGTTGTCCAGCTCCGACTGGATCGTCCGGCGCAGCGGCCGGGCCCCGAACTCCGGCTGGTAGCCCCGGTTGACCAGGTACTCCTTGGCCGCCTCGGTGACGTCCAGCTCGACGTCCTGGGCCCGCAGCCGGCGCCGGCTGCGGTCCAGCAGCAGGTCCACCACCGACAGCAGGTCCTTCCTGGTGAGCGCGTGGAAGACGATCACCTCGTCGATCCGGTTCAGGAACTCCGGCCGGAACTGCCGGCGCAGGTCCCGCATCAGGTCGTCCTTGATCTCGTCGACGTTCCCCGCATGGTCCAGGATCCGCTGCGAGCCGATGTTGCTGGTCATGATCACCACGGTGTTGCGGAAGTCGACCGTACGCCCCTGGGAGTCGGTCAGCCGCCCGTCGTCCAACACCTGGAGCAGCAGGTTGAAGACGTCCGGGTGGGCCTTCTCCACCTCGTCGAAGAGCAGCACGCTGTACGGCTTGCGGCGCACCGCCTCGGTCAGCTGCCCGGCTTCCTCGTAGCCGACGTACCCGGGCGGGGAGCCGATCAGCCGGGAGACGGTGTGCTTCTCCTGGAACTCGCTCATGTCGAAGCGGATCATCCGGTCCGGGTCGCCGAACAGCAGCGCCGCCAGCGCCTTCGCCAGCTCGGTCTTGCCGACACCGGTCGGCCCGAGGAAGAGGAAGGAGCCGGTCGGCCGCTCCGGGTCGCCCATCCCGGCCCGGCCGCGGCGCACCGCCTGGGCGACGGCGGTGACCGCCTCGTCCTGGCCGATCACCTTCTCGTGCAGGTGCTCCTCCAGCTTGAGCAGCCGCTCCTTCTCGGTCGCGTTCAGCTCCGCGACCGGGATGCCGGTCCGGGAGGAGAGCACCTGCGCGATGTCGTCGGCCGTCACGTCGACGACCTCTTCGCGGGACTCTGCCATCGCCGCCAGCTCGTCCTCGGTCTGCCGCAGCTCGGTCTTCAGGTTGGCGGCCCGGACGAACTCCTCGTCCGCGACGGCCTCGTCCAGCTCCCGCTTCAGCTTGGTGATCCGGTCCTGCACCCCGGTCGCCTCGGTGGACCCGCTCAGGCTGCGCAGCCTGACCCGGGCACCGGCCTGGTCCAGCAGGTCGATCGCCTTGTCGGGCAGGAAGCGGTCACTGACGTACCGGTCGGAGAGCGTCGCCGCCGCGTCCAGCGCCTCGTCAGTGAACCGCACCTGGTGATGCGCCTCGTACGCGTCGCGCAGCCCCTGGAGGATCTCGACCGTCTCGTCGACGCTCGGCTCGGGCACCAGCACCGGCTGGAAACGGCGCTCCAGCGCGGCGTCCTTCTCCAGGTGCTTGCGGTACTCGTCCAGCGTGGTCGCGCCGACCACGCTCAACTCACCGCGCGCGAGCGCCGGTTTGAGGATGTTGCCGGCGTCCATCGAGCCCTCGCCGCCGCTGCCCGCGCCGACCACGGTGTGCAGCTCGTCCAGGAACAGGATCACGCTCTTCTCTGCCGCGGTGACCTCGTCGATCACGTTCTTCAGCCGCTCCTCGAACTCACCCCGGTACTTGGAGCCAGCCACCAGCGCGGTCAGGTCGAGGGTGACCACCCGCTTCTCCTTGAGGCTCTGCGGCACGTCCCCGGAGACGATCCGCTGGGCCAGGCCCTCGACGATCGCGGTCTTGCCGACGCCCGGCTCGCCGATCAGCACCGGGTTGTTCTTGGTCCGCCGGGAGAGGATCTCGACGGTCTGCTCGATCTCCTCGGCCCGCCCCACCACCGGATCCAGCCGGCCCGAGCGCGCCTCCTCGGTGAGGTCGCGCCCGTACTCGTCCAGCGTCGGTGTCTCGCTCGGGCGGGCGCCCGTGCTGCTGCGCTCACCGCCGGTGCCGCGCTCCTCCAGCACCGACTTCAGTGCCTCCTGCGAGGGCGCCGCGTTGCGCAGCGCCACGCCGGCGCCCGAGCGCTCCTGGTCGAGCAGCGCGCCGAGGATGTGCTCCGGGCCGATGTACGAGGCGCCGACCGCCTGCGAGCGGGCATGCGCGGCGAGCAGTGCGCGCTTGGCCGCGGGGGTGAGCGTCGGCCGAACGTCCGCCGCGTCGCGGCTGCCGGACGGCAGGGCGTGCTCCAGGTCGCCGGAGAGCCGGTCCGGATCGACGCCGGCCCGTTCCAGCATCCGGCGCGAGGGGCCCACCCGGGTGGCCGCCCAGGCCAGGTGCGCGGTGTCGAGGTCACTGGAGCCGTCCTCGGCCGCGCGCTGCGCGGCCAGCGCGAGGAGTTCCTGCGAGGACTCGCTGAGCAGCCGCCCGATCGGTACTCGCTGCACGGCGGGTGGGGAGGCCATCGGGCTCATCCCGAAGAACCGGCTGAGCAGGTCGGAGAACGGATCGTTCGATCCGAACGGGGGCATGGTCACGGCGATTCACCTCTCCCAAGCGGTTTGCAGCCACACAAACACAGGCCGTGGCGCCTCGCCCGTCGAGCCGGCCGGGCCGTCACGTGGCGTGCCCGGGCCTCGCCGCCGTCCGGCCGCACGGCGGCCGCGTTCGCCCGGTGACCTGCTCCGGCAGCGCACCGCCGCTGTACGTCACCGCCATCGCCGGCCATCCCGCCTCCGCACCACGCAAGATCACCGGACCCCGAAGCCGGGTGCGCGGTGCGAGGGCCGGGCCGCAGGCCTGCCTCCTGTTACCAGCCAGAAAGACCGAAATCGGCCCGCCGGGCGAACCGCCAGGCCAAAACAGCACATTCCCGGCTGGCGTTTGAATAGTCGCCGCCCCGTTCGATTTTGACGTTCGAAATGTGATGGACCACTTCACCGGCCTGGCCAGCCACATTGCCGCCAGTCGCACACCGGAGTCGAGTCGCGACGATACGCAATCGAACGCCTACAAAAAACGAATATTCACTCGTTGGAGTGACCCGGCTGGACATGAACACCGCCGGAAAGGGAAAGTCTCGATGTCCTCAACAAGGGCCATTGGGGGGCTCCTATGGTGGAATCTCGCTCGAATCAGAAGATGATCGAGCAAAAAGGCGGAGTGGGACCGTTGCTCGGCGCTCGGAAGCCGAGTCCCTCCGCATCTCTCAGGGTCGGAAAACCGCACGCCGGCGAAATGCTGGCCGACACGTTCGACCCCGAGCTGTTCCGCGAGAATTCCGAGACGGTACTGAGCCGACTGGAAAGCCATCTGGCCGATTCATCGATCAGAGGGCTCGAACTGATCGACCCCGAAACGCTGACCCAGGCCGCCAGGGCCCTGATGACCTCCGAGCGCGAGAAGATCGCGGCCTTCGACGAGAAGCGGCTGGACGGGATCACCGACCTGTACGTCAGGACGGGGATCCAGGTCCACTCACCCGGTTACATGGGGCGGCAGTTCTCGGGCGTGGTGCCGCTGGCCGGGGTCGTCGACTTCGTCAGCTCGGTGGTCAACCAGCCGTCCTCGTTCTACGAGGCGGGCCAGCTGCCCAGCGTGGCGGAGCGCATCATGGCCGAGGAGCTGAATCGATTCATCGGCTGGGAGCCGGACTCCTTCGCCATGGTGACCACCTCGGGCGGGTCACTGGCCAACCTGACCGCGCTGTTGGCGGCCAGGAACAAGATGTTCCCCGACTTCTGGTCGGGCGGCAGCCCGACGGCGAACGGCCTGCCCCGCCCCGCCATCGCGGTCGGCGCGGACGTGCACTACAGCGTCTCGCGGGCGGCCGGGATCCTGGGGATCGGCGAGTCGCAGATCGTGCGCCTGCCGATCAACCGGCAGCAGCAGATCTGCCTGGAGCAGGTGCGGCCGGCCCTGGAGGCCGCCGAGCAGCGGGGACTGAAGGTGTTCGCCCTGGTCGCCTCGGCCGGCACCACCTCGGTCGGCGCCTTCGACCCGCTCGACGGGCTCGCCGACATCGCCCGGGCCGCGGGCATCTGGCTGCACGTCGACGGCGCGCACGGCGCCAGCCTGCTGGTCTCCGACCGGCTCCGGCACAAGCTGCGGGGAATCGAGAAGGCCGACTCCCTGGCGTGGGACGCACACAAGATGATGTTCGTTCCGGCACCCTGCACGCTGCTGTTCTACCGGAACAAGGAGGACAGCCTCGGGGCCTTCCAGCAGCGCGCCAGCTACGTCTTCGACGAGGAGCCGGACCGCTACACCGAACTCGACAGCGGTGCCAGGAACTTCGAGTGCACCAAGCGGCCCATGATCATGCCGCTGTGGGCCCTCTGGTCCGTCTACGGCCGGGCCCTGTTCGCGGAGAAGATCGAGCACCTCTGTGAACTGACCGAGGAGATCCACCGGCTCCTCCAGGACGAACCGGAATTCGAAACGGTGCACCGACCGGAAGCCAACATCCTGTGCTTCCGCTACCGTCCCGCCGAACTCCCGGACGAACACGTGCACCGCTTCCAGGTGGCGATCAGGAACCGGATCAAAATCCAGGGGAATTTCTTCATCTCCAAGGTGAACATCGACGGGGTCGCCGCGCTGCGCGTGGTCATGATGAACCACCAGATCACCGTCGAGCACTTCCGGATGCTGCTGGGCGAGATCAGGCGGGTCGGCGCCGACGTCCTGGCCGAAGCCGGCTGAAGGCCGCCGAAGAACCGTGGCCGAACGAACTGCGGCACATGAACAAGTGAACAACACGAGGACGAGGAATTGACGATGAGTGCAGTGAGCACCGCGCCCACCCGACCGGCGGCCCCCGGCGGCGCGAGTGAACTGGCGAACTGGCTGATCCCCGAGTGGGAACTGAAGCCGGACTCGGTCGAGGCCGTGGAGAAGCTCCCCTCGTTCGCGAGCAAGCTCCGCGAGTGCGAACGGGTCTGCCAGGCGCCGTACAGCGAGGTCTCGCACGAGATCCAGGACGCCCTGGTGCTGCGCCGCCTCCAGCAGATGGTCAACACGGTACGGCTCAACCCGCTCTGGCGCAGCCGCCTCTCGGGCGCCGGCATCAGCGGTGCCCCGCAGACGTACGAGGAGTGGCAGCGGATCCCGCTGTCGGACAAGGAGACCCAACGCGAGTTCTTCATGGATTCGCGTCCGGGCATGGTGGTGCCGCTGGCGCGCGGCGGCTTCGAGATCGTGGCCAGCGGGGGCACCAGCGGCGGGAAGCCGCTGGAGTCGGTGTACTCGCTGCGGGAGCTGCGGGACACCTACGAGGTGGCCGGCCGCTTCATGGGCGCCTACCAGCTCGGCGGGTACCTGCCCGGCAACGACCCCAAGTGGCTGTACACCACGCTGGCGGACTACCAGATGTGGAGCAGCGGCACCATGGTGGGCGGGGTGCTGGCCCAGGTGCCGGGGGTCAACTACATCGGCGCGGGGCCGGTCACCGCCCCGGTGCTGGAGCACATGTTCTCGTACCCCGGCCCGAAGGCGCTGATGGGGATCACCGCGGGCATCGCGATCCTCAGCGAGCTCGGCGCGGGTATGAGCCAGGAGGCCAAGGAGAGCTTCCGGGTGGCGCTGTACGGGAGCGGGGTGCTGCCGCAGCGCAAGCGGGCGGAGCTGAAGGCGATGTACCCGAACCTGACGATCCTCAGCTACTTCGCCGCCACCCAGGCCGAGACCATCGGGCTGCAGCTGACGGAGGAATCCCCCTGCCTGGCGGCCGTGCCCGGGCTGCACCTGGTGGAGATCGTCGACGAGCAGGGCCGCTGGGTCGCCGAGGGCGAGGAGGGCGAGCTGGTCGTCACCCGGTTGCACGGGCACGAGGCACCGCTGCTGCGGCTGAAGCTGGGCGACCGGATGATCCGCCGCCCGAGGCTGGACGGGCCGGGGCTGAAGACCGGCCGGTTCGAGTTCGCCGGCCGCACCGGGGACATCCTGCACCTGAACGACAGCCAGTACTCGGCCCCGCGCGCGTACGAGGCGCTGCGCGAGGACCTGCTCAAGGCCACGGCGATGGACCTGGACGTGGTGGCCCACGAGATCCAGTTCGTGAACCACCGCGAGGGCAAGACGATCACGCTGCTGGCGTCCGTCGACGACGTCCCCGGTCTGACGTACCGGATGGACGCCGCGCTCGGCCCGTACGGCGTCCAGCACGTCTTCGTCAACGCGCTGCCCCGCTCGCTCTCGCTGTTCAACCAGGGCGAGGCGAACCCCGCCTCGATCGAGAAGACCGGTTACCGGTTCCTGGTCAAGTTCGTGCCCAGGGCGTCCGCGGAGATCGAGCGGACGTCGGTCGGCAAGGTGCCGCTGGTGCGCGACCGGGGCTGACAGAACCGGCGGGACGGCACAACTGCAGCTCCGGAACGTTGGTTTGAGGAATGGAGTGAGTATGAAACCGCAAGTGAACATCGCCGTCGTGGTGGACGTGATCGGCGCACTGTCGGACAAGACGCTGCTCAACGGCAACCTCTGCCTGATCGACGACGGATCGTTCGACAGCAAGAACCAGGGAACGCCCGACCTGTGCACCGTGGTGGTGCCGGGCCAGGTGGTCCAGTGGTCCGCCCTGGCGGTGGACCTGCAGACGCCCGTCGAGATCCGGAGCATCAGCTTCGCGCCGGCGGACGAGGGTGCGGGCGCGACCGCGCACGACGTCGGCCACATCGGCCCGGACGAGGCCGCGGCCGCGGTGGCGGGCGGCGCGGACGGTGCGGACGGTGCGGACGGCGCACCGTCGGCCGGCCACCGGGTGGCGGGCGGGCAGCTGGACCTCAACGTCTGGTCCGGCGTGGTGCCGCCGTACCTGGTGCCCGGGGTGCCGTACCGGTACCGGCTGGAGCTCCAGATGTACGAGGGCGAGCACAGCGTGCTGCACGTCGACTCGCCCGCACTGATGTGCCTGTAGGCGGAACACCGACAAGGAGGGTGGGCGCATGGCCCAACAACTGGCGATCATCGTGCTCGTGGACGTCGGCAACGCGCTGGAGTCCCGGACGCTGACCGGTAACACCTATCTGTTCGACAACATGAAGCTCCAGGGTTCCCTGAACCAGGGCACCGGCGAGTTGGTCACCGCGATCAACGGCGCCTACTGGAGCGACGGCTCGCAGGCCAGCGAGCAGGTGCTCAACTGGCTTCCGTACAGCCTCGGTTCGATCCCCCCGACGGTGCCCCGCGGCTACCACACCACCCGGGCGCGGGAGGCCGAGAAGGAGGCGCTGGCGGAGCTCGCGACGCTCACCGAGAAGCCCGGGGTGGCGAACGGCGACACCGAGGCCGCGCTCACCCGGATCCGGAAGACCGTCGGCACCAGGGTCAACGGCACCTCGCGCACCCGGGCCCTCTCCGGGCAGCGGGTCCTGGACATCACGGGCCGGGTGGTCTCCGACCACGGCCAGGACACCCACAACTACCCGGCGCCGGTGATCACCGACATCTTCGGCGAGGCGGTGGACGAGAAGGTCATCTACCCGGCCGAGTACGGCTCCCCGGACCTGGTGACCGACGGCTGGTACTGGTCGGCGACGATCGACACCTCCCGGCCCGGGACCTACAGCTACACGATGCGGATCCAGCTCCACGAGCTGATCCAGCGGGCGGGCGACTGGACCTGGGAGCCGGTCAACCTCACCTGCGAGTCGAAGCTCCGGATCACCGCGGAGCCCAAGCGGAACGGCTTCACCGGGGCCGGCATGGGATACCTGCCGATCGCCCCGGCCGCCTTCGGCTGAGCCCCTGACCCAGGAAGTCCCGGTAAGGACGAGGAGGAGTAGATGACCACCAAGCCACGGCTGAAGACCACGCCGAAGCGCCCGATCTCGATCACCGCGGTGGTGGACTGCGTGGGCATGCTGGCGTCCCAGAGCACCCACGGCCACCTGTACCTGTACGACACCAACAAGGCCGGCGGGTCCGCCGACCTCGGCACCGAGGAGCTGCGGACCAAGGTCAGGGCCGGCGACCAGCTGCTCTGGAACGTGCTGGCGCTCGAGTGCGAGGCCTTCGTGGCCATCGACGGGATCGTGATCGACCCCGAGGTGTGCGAGCCGGTCCGGAAGGTGTACCCGGGCACCGACGTCGCCTACTGGACCGGGACGGTGAAGAAGGACGCCACGTCCCCGGTGCCGTACCGGATCAGGTTCCGGCTGGGGACACAGGTCGAGCCGATCACCACCACTGCGTCGCCCGTCCTGGTCGGCCAGGCCACCTGACAGCTCTGAGCAGCGGACGGCTCCGGACGCTGGACCGCCCGGAGCGCGCGCTCGAAGGAGGAACCTTGACTACCAGTACAAGCAGCGCCTCGGCGGACAAGCAGAACCCCGGGCAGCTGAACTCGGTACAGCTCAACATCGTCACGCTCGTGAACATGGAGCGGGCCACGGCCAACCGCTCGCTGGGCGACGCGATGTACATGATGGACAACAGCGTCGGCGGGTCCGGCCAGGGCACCCGGCAGCTGGAGACGGTCTGCAAGCAGGGCCAGGTGCTGAACTGGATCATCCGCCCGATCGACATGGAGCGGCGGCTGGACGGCACCTGGCCGCCGATGCCCAAGATCAACAACATCGTGATCCTCGACACCGAGCTGGGTGACGAGGAGGACGTGGCCGAGCGGAAGCTCTTCACCGAGCTCAAGATCTACGGCATGCCCGACCGCATGCGCTCCCCGCTGACCCCGGTCTACTACTACTGGGCCGGCACCGTGCTCAGCACCGCCAAGCCCGGCCTGTACCGGTACCGGCTGGTCATCGAGCTGGAGCAGGAGGGCACCAAGGAGAAGCTCTACCTCAACACGGTCGACCACCCCGCGCTGCGGGTGATCGAGGTCTGACCGCCCGGCACCGCGTGAGCCCGGTGTCCCCGACCACCGCGGTCGGGGACAC
>NZ_JBHVFE010000022.1:0-40531 GCF_042801945.1 Kitasatospora sp. NPDC057542 | reverse complement strand
CGCAGACGGCCTGGATCAATGACCCGGCCAAGCGCAGGGAACCCGCACCACAAACCTCATAGCGTCACGACTGTCTCACTGGACTTGAAATCTTCCGACCCAGGCGCCCGACCCTCGTTGCGTGTCTCACGATCCGACTCGTCGAAGTACAGCTTCCGGCAGTCGGACAGATCGGCGAACCCTGCCATCGCCTCCAGCGGAGCGCCGCGGACCTCGCCCCGGGTGAGCTGGCTGATCCTGATGAGTGCGAGGCGCTGCAGCTGGGGTGTGGGTAGCGCCAAGATGTCAGCGCCAACCTGCGGATGATGATCGGCCCGGTACAGGTCAGGCCCTTCTGCCGGCACCCGGCCCCCTTCGTCACTCTGCGGCGTCCCCCCGAGCGGAGTCCACACCGCTTGCACTGCCCTGGGCGTCCGTGACCAGCTTTTCCAGGGCCAGGTTGCTCAGCCCTTCGCCTGCCGCAGGGGCTGAGGTCAGGCGACTTGCGATCATTGCGGCATCAGCCTCGCCCGCAGTCTCCAGTAGCCTCTGAAAGGAGCCGAAGGAGATCAGCACCGCCTGCGGCGCCCCCTCCTCCTCGATCACGATGGCGGGCGACTGCTCCCGAGCGAGCTGCTTGACCAGACTTCGCAGGGTCCCCGCAGCCCGGGTCAGTGAAATCATCGTGGGAGGAATCATGTCGGGATTCATGCTGTCCATGGATCAACGGTAGCGAGCCGTCAGGCCGCGCTGTACATCACACCGGCAGGCCCGCGACCGCCGACGTACCCGGACAGGTTCCGTGCGGCCCGGCCCCGCCGCGTGAGCCTCTGCCCTCGGATCCCGCCGAGCGGAACCGAGCACGGCCGCCCCCGGACCGCATCCCGCTCCACGGGAACTTCGCCCCATCCGAGTGCGTGCCTCCTTCGCCATGGACTTCCCTGGTGAACCGAATCACCGGCCGTCCGCAGGGAGGCAATGCATGGGGCAGCCATCAACTGCGGCACTCGTCGCCGCGCTCTTCCTGACGGGCGCGCTCATGGTCGCTGCCGCTCTCGGCGAATCCCGACCTTCCGCCAAGCGGCCGCGCAGATCGCCCGACCGGCACGTGCTCGCCGTCCCGATCACCGTCGCCCAGGTGGTGTGACATGGAGGGGCGCGCCGTCGCGCTGACAACCGACCCCGTCACGGAACCCGCTTCGCCCGATGACACAAAACCCGTCGAGCTAGCCCCGGAGCACCTACACCTCCTGCAACAGCTGGCCGCCAGCCGCGCCGCGCGCCAGGCCAGCCCACCCCCCGGCGCGGACCGGCCCCCCAGCGCGCCCATCCAAGCAGGCGCCGACGACCTCGTTCAAGAGAACGAGCGCCTGCGGACCTACGTCGCCGTACTGGAGGCGGCCGTGACCGTACTTCTCGAATCAGCGCCGGTCACCGCTGAAACGGACCCGCCTGCGCCCAGTTGAGCCGGGACCCCGACTCCCGGGACCTGCCGAAGCAGAGCGGCCGTCCCGGCCTGCGAGAAGCACGGACCAGACCCGTCCCATGCTTCGCGCAGGCCGGGATCTGAGCATCCACCACATGACCGCATGACCCGAATCCTGCACGGTAGGCCGAATGCACCACGCCACATCCAACAGTCGCCACAAGGTTGTCCCGGGCCGACCAGGAACCATACCGATCTGAAAGCCTCACAACTCCATCCGTCAGCAGGCGACGTCCCGCTGACAGTCCCACCACCAGCTGACCACCAAGGAGTAGCGATGGCGATCAACCACTACGGCACCGAGGCCCGGGCCTACTGGCAACGGTGGCTGCCAAACCGCTACGCCGCGCTGCCCGACCCCACCGCCTTCTTCACCGCGCTCGGAGAGCAGGTCGAAGCCCACGTCGGAGACCTCTGGGACCAGTACGTCATCGCCGACACCGCCCCAGCCGACGAGACCCACGAGGAGCGGGTCGCCCGCCTGGCACACCTCAAGGCCCGCGCCGAGCACGAGGTCCTCGACGAGACCGTACGCCTGGAACCCGAACACGAAGCCGGCCTCGAACACGAAGACGACGGCCTGGAGAGCGACGAAACGTTCCAGGCCCGACTAACGCACCTCCAGCAGCACACGGAGTGGGTCAGTACCACCGCCGACGCCCTCCTCGACGGCAACCTCCGCCTGAGTGACCTCGACGACCAACAGCTGCGCCACGTCCTCGACTACATGACCCCGTCCTTCCTGCGCCTGTTCGGCACATCGGTGGAGGACCAGCGCGCCCGCGGACGCGACCTGTAGCCACCCGACCCACCCGACCACCGGCCCCGACTGCCCACTCGACGCGAAGCGCGGAGGATCGCATGTACCAGACACCTGGCCAACTCGGCGACCTGGAGAACGAGGCCGCGAGCGGTACGATCCACCTGCGCGCCCAGACGAGCCGGGCCGACAACCTCTGGCAGTACCGGCTCTACCTCGTCGACCCCGACTCGCCCAGCGCCAGCGTGGACGAGGCAGGGCGGCACGTCCTGGTCAGGATCAACGAGGACGACACCGTCCACGAGATCGCCTCGCCCCGGCAGCTGGCACACACCGAGTGGGCCGAGGACCTGTTCGACCGACTCACGGAAGCCCAGCAGTTCGGGGGACTACCACCCGTTGCCATAACCGACGGCGGCGGCACAGAACCCCTGCTGCTGGCCGCGGAGCGCCAGCTGACCGCCGCCGTGCTGTCGGCCCCGCCTCCTGTGCCGGTCTCCGACGTTGAACCGTACGATCCGGTGCCCTGTCCCACCGCGAACAGGCCTGCAGACGATATTGCCGTCGACCTTGACGACCTGCGAGCCGGCGACCTGATCGATCACCTGGGCGACCTACCCAAATACCTCCCCAGCAGCGACGACACGATCCCCGCGATCGTCGTCAACGTCACCGGCCACGACCTCACAGTGCAGGACATCGACGGCGACGACGAACCGTACGACATACACCTGACCCAGGTGGTGTCAGCGTCGCGCCCCGCCCCGGCGGCGCCGGTCGACGCCCCGCGCTTCCAGCCTCAAGGCCAGGACGACCTCGCCCCGTCCGGGCCGCTCGCCCGGATCCGCGCGAACATCGCCGCGATTCGCGTACTGCACCAGCTGCGCGAGGACGACCGGCCGGCCACCGAGGCCGAACAGGCGGTGCTGGCCCGCTGGAGCTCCTGGGGCGCAGTCCCGGCCATCTTCGACCCCCGCCAGAAGGACTTCGCCAGCCTTCGGGCCGAGCTGCGCAGCCTGCTCACCGAGGAGGAGTGGAACGCGGCCGAGGCCACCACCCGCAACGCCCACTTCACCGACGCCGCCCTGGTCCAGCCGATTTGGGACGCACTCAAGGCCCTAGGCGTACCAACGGTCCTAAGCGACAAGAAGCTCCGTTTCGCGGAACCCGGCTGCGGCAGTGGCAATTTCATCGCATTCGCGCCCGAAAGCGTCCACATGACCGGAATCGAGCTCGACCCGGTCACCGCCGAGATCGCCGCCGCCCTCTACCCGGACGCCGAGATCCGCTCCGAATCCTTCGTCGACACCCGGATGCCCAACGGCTACTACGACGGCGCCGTGGGCAACGTCCCCTTCGACGAGATCGCGCTCCACGACCCCAACCACAACCCGCTGCGCCTGGCCACCCACAACCACTTCATCGTCAAATCGCTCGACCTGGTGCGACCGGGCGGGCTGGTCGCGGTGCTCACCAGCCGCTACACCCTCGACAGCACCGGCAAGACCGCGCGTCTGGAGATCTCCAACCGAGCCGACCTGGTGGGCGCGGTCCGCCTGCCGGCCGGAGCTCACCGCAAGGCCGCCGGCACCGAAGTGGTCACCGACCTGTTGATTCTGCGCCGACGCGACGAGCCACCCGAGGTGCCTCCGGACTGGATCGGCCTCGCCCATGTCCCCGTCGACGCCGACACCGGCGTGCTCGTCAACAGCTACTTCGCCACGCACCCCGAGATGGTCCTCGGCCGTCATGCCCTGACCAGCGGCCGGTTCTCCGCCCAAGAGGTCACCGTCCATCCCCAGCCGGGCGCCGACACAGCCAACGCGCTCACCAAAGCCCTGGCCGCCATCACCGCACAGGCCCGCGAGAGCGGCCTGACCATGAGTGCGAGCCTCGACGCCCGCCAGCGCGCCGCCGTCGAGGCACAGGCCCAGCGGATGCACCGGGCACAGGAGATGTTCGGCGACGACATCCAGCGATTCCAGGGCACCCTGATCGACCAAGGCGACGGAACGTTCCTCCAGCTCGTCGGCCACGAGATCACCGAACGGCCGGTCTACAAAAACGCCGCCGAGGAACTGCGCTCCCTGCTGCGTCTACGCGACACCTACGTCGAGCTCCTCAGCGCCGAATCCACGGGCGGCACCGAGCAAGCCGCCACCCTGCGCGCCCAGCTCAACTACCGCTACGACACCCACACCGCAGCCTACGGGGCCATCAACAAGCGCGAAGCCCGCCGCGACCGCCGCACCGCCCACGGCTCGTTCCGCACCGACCCGTACGCCGCCGGCGTGTACGCCCTGGAGATCTACGACCCGGACACCGAGACCGCCAGCAAAGACGCGATCTTCACCCGCGCGGTCACTAATCCGGAGATCGAACGGAGCACGGCCGACACACCCCAGGACGCCCTGGCCATCAGCCTCAACACCTTCGGCCAGGTCCGCCTCAGCGAGATCGCCCGACTCCTGTCGCTGGACTCCCTCGAACAGGCCCGTGACGCTCTCGGCGACCTCGTCTACAACGAGCCTGGCACCCAGCGCCTGATCCACGCCCCCACCTACCTGTCCGGAAACGTCCGCGAGAAGCTCGAAGCCGCGCAGAACATCCTGCACATGGTCTCCGACGACCTGCGCGACCACCATCCCCTGCAGGCCAACGTCACCGCGCTGCGCAAGGTGCTACCCCCGGACAAACAGCCCGGCGACATCGACGACATCCGCATCGGCGCCACCTGGATCGACCCGAAGTTCTACCAGGACTTCCTCCAGCAACTCCTGCAGAACAAATATCTCACCGTCACCCGCGAATCCGGAGCCGACTGGGACGTCGACGCGCCTCAGGCCGTGCGGACATCCAGGGCCGCCACCAAGGTCTACGGCACAGAGAAACGCGACGCCGTCGACCTGTTCAAGCGCATGCTGCGCCGCTCCTCCCTGGTCGTCCACCCGCCCAGGCCCAAGGAGGAAACCAGCCCCGAGGAGATTAAGAGCGGCAAGATCTGGGCGGCCAACCAGACCGAGCAGGTCGTGGCCAAGGCCGACGAGCTTGACCGGCTGTTCGCGGACTGGCTGTGGCAGGACCCCGACCGGACCCGCGAAGTCCTCGCCAACTACAACCGCCTCTACAACTCCCACGTTCCGTACCAGGGCGACGGCAGCCACCTGACCTTCCCCGGCATCTCCGACGCGATGCCACCTCGCCCGCACCAGCGTGCCGGCGTCGCCCGCGCTCTCGTGGAGACCGGCGGGGCCTTCTTCGACTACGAGGTCGGCTTCGGAAAGACCCTCACCATCGCCATGACCCTCATGGAGATGCGTCGCCTCGGCATGGTCAAGAAGCCGTGTGTAGTGGTCAAGAATGCGACCGTCAACGGCTTCCGCAACGACTTCCTCAAGGCCTACCCCAAGGCCCGGGTCCTCGCCATCGACAGCGCCGACTTCGACAAGGACACCGCCGCCACCTACATCGCCCAGATCGCCAACGGCGACTGGGACGCGGTCATCCTGCCGCAGAGCCTCTTCAAGCGGATCCCCCTGTCCGGCCTCGGCCAGCAGCAGTACGTCGCCGACCAGACCGCCGAGTACCGGGCCCGGATCCACAAGGCGATCACCGGCAGCGACGCGGCCCTGGACCCCACTCTCAACCCGGGCGGGGACCCGCTCACCGCCGACGCCCTCGACACGGTGGCCGCCCACGCCACCGAAGGCGCACGCCCCGATACGACGGTTCGAGACACCGTCAGGAAGCTTCAGGGAGACCTCAAGCGACACACCCAGCGCGCCCAGCGTGTCCTCACCAAGACCTCGACCACCGGCATCAGCTTCGAGCAGACCGGCATTGACTTCATCGCTGCCGACGAGGTCCAGGACTATGCGAACGGCGACGTCGGCGCCAACAACAGCGAACTGGCCCTGACCGTCTCCGGCCAGGCCCGAGACCTCAAGGCCAAACTGCGGGCCCTGGCCCGGACCCACGGACCGAAGGTCGGCCTCGGCTCCACCGGCACACCGTTCCCCAACGCCATGTCCCAGGCGTTCGTCATGATCGACCTGTTCCGCCCGGACCTGCTCGCGCAAGCCGAGCTGGGAGCGTTCAGCTCCTTCCAGGCGCAGTACCTGCGCGAGACCATGGCCCCGGAGGTCTCGCCCGAGGGCACGCCACGCATCAAGGAACGCATCGGGGCGTTCATGAACGCGAAGCAGTTCCACCAGCTGTGGAAACTGGTCGCGGACGTCAAGACGGCAAAGGACGTGAACCTCCCGCGGCCCGACAGCACCAGCGAGACGATCGTCGTACCCGCCACCGACGCAGACCGCGACTTCATGGACGAGATCGCCATCCGGGCGGAGGAGGTACGCGCCGGCAACGTCGCGCCGTCCGAGGACAACCTCCTCAAGATCTCCAACGACGGCCGGATGGCCGCCATGGACCTGCGCATGGTTGACCGCGAACCGGACGGCCCCGGCAAGCTCGACGCGGCTGCCGAACGCATCGCAGAGATCTACCACGAGTACAAGGACCGCCGCTACACCAACCGGCAGGGCGACCCCAGCCCGCTGCCCGGCGCCCTGCAGCTCGTGTTCGCCGACCGTGGCACCGCCTCGGACGACAATCGCAAGCTCGACAAGTTCATCGCCTATGACTACCTGCGCGACGAGCTGATCCGCCGCGGCGTCCCCACCGACCGCATCCGCTACGTCCAGGAGGCCAAAACCGCGGAGGAGAAGGAGCAGCTGTTCGCGGACGCCCGCAACGGCAAGGTCTCCGTGCTGATCGGCAGCACCGAGACAATGGGCGTCGGCGTCAACGTGCAGGACCGCGCCATCGCGTTGCACCACATCGACTGCCCATGGCGACCCAGCGACGTCACCCAGCGCGAGGGCCGGATCGTCCGGCAGTTCAACCAGCACTTCAAGCTCAAGATCCCCGTTCGCGTGTATCGCTGGGTCAAGGAGGGCTCGTTCGACGCCTTCATGTGGCAGACAGTCGAGCGCAAGGCCCGCTTCACCGACCAGATCCGTACCGGCCGCGAACTCGAGGAACAGGACCAGACCCCCCTCGACGGCGACCTCGGCAAGGACTACCTCGAGTTCGGCGAGATCAAGGCCATCGCCACCGGCAACCCGCTCCTGTTGAAGAAGATGCACGCAGATGAGGAACTGCGCCAGCTCGAGTCCGCCTACAGCAGCTGGAAGCGCACCAACAACCACCTGCGCAACGTTGTCGACACCAGGGACGCCACGATCGCCGCAGCCGAGAAGCGCGCCGAACTCGTGGGACGCGCCGCCGCCGTCCGTACCGACACCACTGGAACGGCGTTCAGCCTGCAAACGCCGGACGGCACCGCCCACACCAAGCGAACCGACGCCGCCACGGCGCTTCGCACCCAGCTCGCCCTGATCCAGCGTCACTCGCTTGGCGCGCGCAGCAGCCGCTTCGAACGCGTGGCGACCCTCGGCGGCCAGGACATCCAGGCACGCATCGACAACTTCCACGACCAAATCCAGTTCACGATCGAAGGCCTCAGCCACATCGCGCACGCGACCTTCGCGATCGACGACGCCAGCGACTTCCTCAGCGACCCCAAGCCGCCCCTCGGCGCGATCGCCCGGCTGGAGAACCTCATCGAGAAGCTCGACGGCCTCCACTCGATCCACCTCGCGGTCGTCGACGAGCTCAAACTCGAGGCCGAGCGCGCGACTAAACTCGTGGACCAGCCCTTCGGTAAACTCGACAAGCTGCTGCGCGCCCGCGCCAACCAGGCACAGATCGACGCCGAGATCGCCGGCCAGGCCGGCCAGATGCACTACGACGACGACCAGCCCCACACCCCGGACCAGGCACAGCCGACGGACGGACCGGATCCCGTCCGGGAGAGCGCCCAGGAACTGCGTGACGCGTACCGCTCGTGGTACATCGCCAACAGTTACCGCGCCCGCGCCGTCGAACGCCAAGAGAAGCCCGCTGAGGCCACCACACCCGAGGACACCGCCTTCCGCCTGCTCCTCGCCGTAGGCGACGAATGGGTCGCTGAAAACCAGCGGGACCATGACAAGGCCCGCGCAGGAGGACACCCCGACTACCGCGCTGCGGCGCAGACCCGGGTCCTCTTCAATGCGGTGACGGCCTACTGCGACATCCTCCAGACACTCCCCGCCGCCCAGGAGGCGGACCCCAGCGACCTGACCCGCAAACTTCTGTACGCGGCAATCAACCACCTCAACGCGGCATCAGACCTAGATATCGCGGCTGCCGGGGCCAATGCTGCCGCGCCCGGGCACAAGGCGCCTCGCTTCCCCCGCAGCAGGCTCCCTGGGCAGGATCCCGCTCTGCCGTACGCGGACCGGGCCGAGTACTGGGCTGCGGAGCAGACCATGCTGGACACCTACCGGGCCTGGGTCGACCGGTTCGGATCCCGTCTCGCGGACGGCTCTCCGCAGGAGCAGGCACTCGTGGAGGCCGGGCAGCGGGCCATGGCCGAGAGTACCCGCGCCCGGCGCGCCCGCCTGCTGCACCTGCCCGGCCTGCTCGACGTGCAGCGCATCCGGGACCTGACCGACAAGGCCCGCAGCGTCGGCGACCAATGGGATCGCGAAGCCCGGGAAACCCGCAATGTCTCCGCCACCTGGGACATGGTCAAGGCCGTGCGCGAGCATGCCGACCGCTACGTCGAGACCATCGACAACCCCCAGACGGAGGCCATCCGGGCCTGGCTGGACACCCCGGAGCCGACCAACGCAGTGGCAGACGCACCGACTGTGGCGGACCTCACAGGCTTCACCCACTACACGGTCACCGGCGAGGACGGCATTCGCGGCAAGCCAGCCGACGGCGCCGCCCTGCAGGCGATCCTCCAACAACTGGTCGCCGACGGCGCGGCCCTGCTGGAACGCCCGCACGGGCTCACCCTCACCTGGCCCGACGGCACCCGCTACGACATCGCACCAGCATCACCATCCCTCCCCGCCGCACCAGACCGATCGCCCGCCGCTCCTACGGCCGCCAGCGGCCCTGAAGCCGACGACGCGATCCCCTCCCTGTCGACTGTCGACGAAACGGTCGGATCCGCGCTTCCGCGGGTCAGGAACCTCGCCACACTCCTCGGGCACTACGGCGACGCCGGCGAGGCCGTGGCAGGCCGCGAGCTGGTCCGCGCGAGCGCCGACGAGCTCCGCACCTCCATCGCTCTGGTTTCGTCCGACAGCCTTGCACCCGAGACCGCCGCCACGCTCGCCGACACCGCGGCGGCGGTCGACGCGGCTGCCTCCAGCGACCAGCACCTCCCCAACAACGTCTTTACCGCCTACGACGCTCTCGCCCAGGCCGCCGAGCGCCTCGCCGACAGCGACATCCCGGCAACCACCGACCCAGCGCAGCGACTGGCCGAGCGCACCCACCGCCACCTCGCTCGCCTGCACGCCACCCGCGACCTCTACGATCTTCTCCTCGACGCCGCCAACCTCGACCCCGAATCCTTCGCCGTCCAGACACGCACCGACCCGCTGAAGGAGAGGCCGACTCCCTACGAGGACAGCAGCCACCTCCACTACGCCCGCTCCATCGTCTTCGAGACCTACGACCGCTGGCCCGACGCACACACCCCCGACGGCAGCCCCGCTACCCAGCGGCTGCACACCGCCATGTGGGATCTGCGGCAGACCCCGGACACCCTCCTCGGCCGGGCGATCACCGAGTGGCTCGAGGTGGCGGGCCTCGCCCTCGAAGCCGCCTCCGACGCCGACCAGCCGGCCAGCCGCGAAGTCCTGCGCAACGTCGCTCGACACGCCTATGAGCATCAGCGCAGTCTCGCCGCCCACCAGCTCGCCGCAGCGAACGCCGACCCCTACGGCCCTGACCAACCCTTCGAGCAGGGGACCCGCGATCTGACCGCCGCGCTGGAAACGTGGGTGAGCACCGCGACCGCGAAACGCCTCGCCCACGGCAGCAACGATCCGGCCGCCGGAGGGCCCACCGCAGCCAAGGCCCAGGAAATCCTGAGCGAAGCCGCCCACCAGGCCCTCTGGGCGACGGCTGCCGACGGCACCCTCGACGACCTTGTCCGCCAGAGCACGAACCTCGCCCACGCCTCCTACGCCATGGCCCTGAGCCTGCCACAGACCGCCTACCGCAACCGCGACGATCGCAAGGTCCTCGCGTGCCTGATCCGTGCCGCCTACGGGTACGCGGCCAGCACCCGCACCTCCAGGCAGGACCCCGCCGCGGCTGCGGAGATCCTGGCAGCCCTCACCGCCCGAGACGGCGTCCCAGCTTCCACTCCCGCCGCCGTCACCACGACCGATACAGGGCCGCAGACAGCCGCGACCCCGGTCCCGGCCGCGGCTGTCATCGAGATCGAGCACCACTACCTCACCAGCATGGTTCGAGGCGTCAGTGACAACGAGGCCGACGCCGCGGTCCGCACCGCACTGGAACGCCAGGGCTTCAAGCCCACCACCACACCCGGTGCTTGGGCACTGCCATCGCGCACGAACTTCAGCAACCGGGACAACCGGGTCCGCAGCATCATCTTTGCCCTTCAGAACCTCCAGCGCTCCGTCCGGACCATCACCGACCCGCCCGAGCTGCCCCGGGACAGCGACATCACCATCCCCGACGGGCAGCCCTACACCTCCAAGCAGGAAGCCACCCAGGACTTCGACGAGATGTTCGGCGGACTGTGGCGGCTGAAGGAGACCCCCGCCGGCAAGAAGCTGCTCACCATCGGCCTGGGCGCCAGGCCGGACGGCGAAGCCGTGTGGAAAGCCATCGAAGAACTGCGCCAAGGACCGGTCGGCAGCAGCCTGGATCCCTTCGTTCATCCTGCGCAGGACGTCGCCGAGCGCTGCCGCCAACTCGCCACCGCAGCAATCCAGCTGTCCCGCAACCTCGAGCGCGAGCAGTACCGGGCACCTGTCGCACTGCCCCACCTGCGCACTCTCACCCAGTACGCCACGCTCCTGGCCTCCCGCATCACCGCGACCGCCGAACGCGAAGGCGCCTGGGAGCGTGCATTCACAGACCCCGCGCCGGACACCGACCAGGAACAGAGGTCTTCCGAGTCGACCGAGCCAGCAGTGGCAGAGCCTGGCCGGGCCACCAGCACGGCCGACATCACAGCGGACCCGCTCGTTGCTGGACCGTACAGCGGCGAGGGCCTACTGCAAGCCGCCGCCCGACTCGCCGAACTTCACCAGCAGCTTGCCGAGGTTCTTCCCAGGCACGCCCGCGCTTTGCTGGGGCGCGACGATGTCGTGGCCGAGTTCCATGCCAACTGGGAGCAGGCGCACCGGGAAGCGACCACCGACAAGCCGAAGCATTCCACCGTCATGGACGCCTACCTGCGCGCCCTCGGGTCGACCACCCGGCTCACCCAGCAACTCGGGACGACGCCGGCAGACGAGACAGCGAGCGCGCTGGCCCAGCAGCTTCGGAGTGAAACCGAAAGCCACATCGTCAGGCTCACCCTCACCATCCGCCAAAGGTATGAAGAGCAGCAGCGCCGCGAAGACCGCCGCACCCAAGCCCGGGCAGCCTCCCAGCACGGCAACACCACGGCCGAGCCCACAGACCGCCCGACGCCGACTCCCGTCGACGTCGACGACGAAGGGCAGAGCCCGGCGAAGGCCACAACGGCCGACGGGTCCCGCCAGCGAACAAGCGCCAACTTCACACGGACGAGCATGGTCACAGCCCTGCGGGCCGCCGAGGTCAAGGTCGAGATCGTCAACCGCCCGGACAACAACACCATCGCCTACCGGGTCGACGACGAGGAGATGTCCCTGGCGCAGGCGGGCGCCATCTTCCTGAACACCGCCAAACCGGTCCCCGGCCGGCCCGGCTTCGTCACGGCGCCCTACACCGGCGACCTGTACTCAGACCGGGACGTCCTCACCCTGCCCGACTACACCCCGGTCGCACGGCTGGTATACAGCCGCCATCTCCAGCCCGGGTGGCAGGTCAGAATCGATGGCGAGCAGGTCGGCCGAATTCACACCGATATCGACCATGCCGCACGCGAAGCCATCGACCACGCGGAACGCCAGCCCACCCCCGACACCGCCACCGATGGACAGCAAGGGGCCGCATTCCTGCCGGACCGGTGGTACACCTACACCAGTGCCGACGGCACGGTGAACGACGAGTCAGGACGGATACTCAGCGAACTCGTCGCCGGCACCCCAGGCATCAAGGTCACCCTGACCGCCGAGGGACCCGTGCTCACCTCCGGGCCCGCCGGCGAGGTGATGAGCACTCTCCTACCCGACGCCCTACCGGCGGCCCTCGCCGGACATGAGGACGAAGCCCGCAGCCTCCTCGAAGAAGCGGTACGACACTTCAACGGAACCACTAGCGATCTCGATCTGCCGGGCCGGCTGGACGCCTGGCTCACCGAACGTGCCGCTACCGGCCCGATCGCCGCTGTCCTGACCTCGCCGGAAGACCTACAGGCATTCCGTCTGGCGATGCGCCACTACTTCCACGACGCCATGGCGACGATCACCCCCACCGCACATTCCAGCCCGGCGCAGCAGGCCGCTGCGGCACCGGCCGAACCTGTGGCCCGAGCGACTGCTTCCGCGGTGCCCGGACCGAATTCCGAGGTCGACGCCAGCGCCGATGCCGCCGCCACGCCACAGGCCGGCTCCGACGACCGGTCGTTGGAACCAGACCAGGATGCGCCGGACCGCCTACCCACCACGGAATTGGACGATGCGGTCCTGGCACCCACTGCCGAGGCCCTGACAGACGGGCCCGCCGCGGACAACCCCGGCACACGCCCGCAGGCCCGTGATGCCGGGCCGAAGGCGTCGGACCACCCGCCCAACCAGGAGCCCCTCGCGGCTGACACGGCCCCCGCGGTGCCGGACGGCGCCACCGCAGTTCCCGGACACCCGGGGTACTGGTGGCGCCGTGATCCCGAGCAAGCCTACGACCCCTATGCCGACTACCATTCCGTCCGCCGTTCCTCGATCACCATCGGGTTCGGCGAGCGCGTCATCGGCCGCGCGACCGCACCCGCAGACGGCGGAATCCTGTGGATGGGCTCCGTTAACGGCTCCCGCAACAGCGTGCGCGGGAGGCGCACCCCCAGCGCGACCGCCGCCAAGATCGCGCAGCGCCACCGGACCATGTCAGCCGATGTCGACTTCGACCAGCCCCGCCCCGCCGAGACCGTCTGGATCGACCACACCGGCCGCACTGCCGAACTCCACGGAGTGCCCGCCAAGGGCGACGACGAAGCCCGAGCCGCCCGCGAGGACGCCCAGTTCACCTGGGCCCCCAGCCGCAATGTCCACGTCCAGACCAGCAACACCAGCCGCTCCACCAGCCTGTACAAGACCAGCCTGTTCGTGACGGCGATGCTGGAACGCGGCCGCACCATCGCCGTCCGCCAGGACCCGGACACGCCGCCCGGCCCAGCCGACACCACAGCCCCCGAATTGTGGCCCGAGCAGCGCCAGGCCCTCCACGACACTGACATGGCGCAACGCAAGGTCCGGTGGTCACCCATCGACCTGAAGGTCGGCGACGAGATCCTTGCCGGCTCGACACCCTGGTGGCGCCGCGTCACCGCCGTGAACAGCGACGACATTCACACCTTCGGCAACGAACCGGACGCCTACGCGAACCTGTGGGCGGTGCGCCGCGACGACCAGATCTTCACCATCGCCGACGCCACCGACACGGACCGAAGTACCGCCCGGCCGCTGACGGGCGCTGTCGCCGACCTGACGGATGAGCAAATCCACGACGAGCTCGCGCAGCTCGACCTGCCGCTGGCAGAGCCTGGGCATGCCGTGTACGTGACCGCGCGCAAGGCGGCGCTGGCTGCCAGTGTGGAGCGCCGCAGCACCGTTCGGCGGGAGAAGGAGCGGCAGCGCGCCGAGCGCTCCAGCCACCAGCGCACACCGGCCGGCCGCAAGAACCTCGTCTTGGACGAGGATGCAGCGGCGGTCGGCGCGACGGCCAAGGACGGCAAGGTCTTCCTGTCGTTGGACCGGGACGGGAACCCCTGGAGTCGTCACAAGACGCGTCAGGGGGCACGGGACGCGGCCTACGAGCGCGCCGACCGGGCAGCCGACCAGGCCCCGGCCGGCTGGCGGCCCACCGCATTCGACGACCTCGAGCCCGGCGAGGTGCTGCGCGTTCCATTCCGCGAAAGCCAGCCGGCCGACGAAGGCGACCGTGCGATCCGCTGGTCGCAGCCGCTGACCCTGGTTTCGATCACGCGCAGCGACACGGGCGAGAGCACCATCGAGGGCAGCCGCGGAGACCGGGCGGTCACGGAGACGGTCCCGGGACCACTGCGACGCCACGGGGCGATGCGGCCGGCGGAGGGCAAGCACGCCTACAGCGCCGGCCAGGTCGCCCGCCGGGCCGCCCGGGCCTACCTCCGTCCGCGGCAGAGTGCGCGAGCCACCTTCGTCATCACGACCCGCATGACCGCGTTGGTCGGAGCGGCGAGCGCTGCGGTCGGTGCGGCACTGGAGCGGCCACTTGGCAGTCCGGAAATGGCTGAGCGCCTCGACGCGGTGGCCGCCGCAGCGACAGCTGTTGCCGGCGCGGCCCAATCCGTGGGCGACACCGACCTGCAGGACGCGTACACCGAGTTGGCCACCGGCGCGGCCACGTGGGCCGGCCATGTCCGCGATCCCCTCCAGGCCGCCGCGACTGCACCGCATGCCCTCGACGAGGCCGTTGCGGCACCGGTCGCCTCCGCACCGCAAGCACCTCCCGCACACCGGGGGAAGCTCAGTGCTGACCCCGTTCCGTTCGCAGGCCGATTCGCGGCCACCGGCCAGCTCATCACCCACTTCAAGGCCGCTCCCATGGACTGGCTCGCCAGCGACCCTCACGCCTTGAGGGATCTGCGGAGCCTCGCCGACCTCGACAGCTTCTCCCTCACCCCCAACGGCCAGTTCGCCCTATTCCAGGAGACGGACGGGACATGGGCACTGCTGGCGGCCGGCAGCGGCCTCGAGGTGGGCCGTGTCGACGAGTACGCCTACCTGACCGGATCCGGCCTCGACCGGGCCATCGACGTCATGCGCGGGCTTCGCACCCACGAGGAAGCCCTCGCCTTCTCCGACCTCCTGGCCGCCCTGCGGGATCACCTGGGCGAGCCCGTCGGCTGGGACGACCCCGCGCTGCCCCGCACCCTCGGCGCCTACCGTCACGAACTGGACCGGCTCGTTCTGGGCCAGCGCGCCGACCTCGACCAGGCCGCCGGCCGCGAGGCCACGTCGACTGCGTGCCTGGTCTGGGACCTCATCAACCCCCGCCCGGACCGGCCTCGGCTCCAAGACGGGGAGGCCTACCCCGATGCCCTGCAACTCGGTGACCGTGTCTGGTTCGACGCTGACGACGCCCACCTGCCTCACGAGGTACTCGCCGTCCGTGAGGGTGGCCCGGCCGGACTCATCACCCTGGCCATCGCCCCCCTGTCCGTCAGCGACGAGGACGGCACCTTCGCGCCGGACATGGACCAGGCTCACGACTGGAACCTGCCCGCCAACCTGCCGCTGACCCGAACCACCGATAAGGACCTCCAAGCCGAAGCCGGATACCTCCAGCGCCTCCCGGCACCCCGGACGGAGCGCATGGCCGATGAGGACCTTAGCGCCGCGCCGCCCACCGCGGTGGGCACCACCGCGCCGACGAATGCAGACCGAAGCGCCGCAGTGCAGAGTGAAGCGTCGGCCGAAGCACCGCAGGATCTGATCGACGGCTTCGGCGATCGGGTCGCGATCGGCCACATCGCGGCCGGACGCACCGAACCGGAGAGCGCACCACCCGCAGACAAGGCCCTCCTGACCCCGGTCGAGGGCCTGTCCGGCTTCAGCATCCGCACCATCACCCGCAGCGACGGTGATCACCACGAACTGGTTACCTCCGACGGCGAGACCGCGGCCACCCTCCGCCGCACTCTCAGCAACAGCTGGCAGGCCACCGTCGGGCAGGACGTCACCGACACCACCGTCGACCTCCAGGAGGTCGCTCGACGCGCGGCGCGCCTGTGGGCGTTCGACAACGGCATCTACCTCGGACCCGACCCCGACCAGCCCTACACCGCGAGCCAGGACCTCGTGGAAGGCCGTCAGCGTCTGGGCAGCCGGCGCACCCCGCTCATCGAGGCCGGCAACAGGGCCTTCGGATTCGACTACGCGCACCAGCCCGAAATCCTCGCGCTCGAAGCCGCCTTTGCCGCCTGGAATGATGCCACCGGCACCACCGTCGAGGGCATGCGAGCCGAAGCAGACACCCTCAGTGCCTTCCTGGGCCCGGCCGCCGCGCTGCGCGACCGGATCACTGGTGAGGCCCGTGAGCTGCTCGCCTTCCCGACCGCCCTCATCCTGCAGGAGGCCAAGGCCCACCAGTCGCGGCTGCGGGCCACTGCGGACTTCCTGGAGCGCAGGAACCATGAGTGGACCACGTTGGATGCAGCGCGGTTCACGGAACCTGGCTACGTTGACCTCGTCAGCGCCCAGGTCACCTTCGGTGACCGTGATGCGGACGGCTGGACACCAGTCACGCAGGGGGCTGTCCTTCTTGGCTTCGTGCGCTGCGGGGGAGAGGGAGATTGGCTGGCCCGGCTCACTGACGGAACGCCGCTGGAAGGGACATCGTTCTTCCGGCGCTCTGGCGCTGCAGCGGCCCTACATGCGGTGCTCAACGAGCCGACGGCCCTGCTGTCCGGCGCAAGTGGCGGCACACTGCCACAGGACCGGCAGGCTACCGTCGGCGTAGGCCTGGCGACGGCTGAACCCGACGGGGACCGCTCGCTGAGCGAGCTTGAGACAACTGGCACGTCACAGCCGCTTGAGCCGACGACGAATCTTCCCGCCGTCGAGCCCCAGCCGTCCACGGGGACCGTGGAGCCGGAGCCGGAGCCGGAGCCTGACCCGGATGCCTGGACCAACCGCATCCAGATCGTCTCGGCAGGACGCGCAACCTACGTCACGGGGACCGGGCAGAGCGGCTTCTACGAGGTCGAGGCCGGCCTCCGGGAGTTGCTGAAGAAGAACAGGAACTTCGGCTACATCAAAAGCGAGAGCCGTTGGAAGTACAAGGGGCGCCACGGCGACCTTCCGCGCGTCCTGAAAGAGATCCGCGCCTACCTGGCCGACATGGACGAACGCGAAGCAGCCATGACCGCTGCCACGGCTGAAGCCGCGGACGCCAGCAGGGAGTACCCGCCCACCCCTCAGCAGCAGAAGATCATCGACGCGTGCCTGGCCGGCCTGGACGTCGCCGTCCAGGCGTTGGCGGGCACCGGCAAGACGTCGACGCTGCTGATGGTCACACGCCGCCTGCCCGACAAGCGCATCGCCTACATCGCCTTCAACCGCTCCATCGCTGATGAGGCGAAGCGCAAGATGCCGCGCAATGTCATCGCCGACACCAGCCACGCCTTCGCCCGTGCTGCCCTGAAGGGCACGCAGATCGAGCGCAAGGTCGCCATCGCCCGAAACCACCCCGGAGCACGCCGGGCCAAGGATGTCGCCAACGCCCTGGGCATCACGCGGCCCCTCACGTTCAACGGGGGAGAAGTCGACCCCGAGGACGTCGCGAAGATCGCCATGCAGGCGGTCCGCCGGTACCGTGAGAGCGCGGACGACGAACTCGGGCCGCAGCACCTCGGCCAGTGGGGCCGCACGCCCGCGGCGCCCGGACTCCTGGACGCTGCCCGCAGGGCCTGGGCGGACATCACGGACCCGGACAGCGACAAGATCGTCTTCAATAGCGACGACTACATCAAGATGTGGGCGCTGACCAGGCCGCGGCTGCCCTACGACATGATCCTTTTCGACGAGGCGCAGGATATCAACCCCGTCCTGAAGCGCGTCATCCAGGACCAGCCGACGCAGACGATCGTCGTCGGTGACAGCCAGCAGTCGATCTACAGCTTCCGCGGGGCGATCGACGCCCTCAAGGACTGGCCCGCCGACATCGTGCTTCCCCTCACCCAGAGCTGGCGCTTCGGCCCGGAGGTCGCGGCCGTCGGCAACGGCTACCTGACGCTCCTGGGCGCCGACCTGGCACTCCAGGGCAACCCGGCCCTGGACACGACAATCGGCACGGTGGACGAGCCCGACGCCATCCTGACGAAGACCAACATCGGCGCGGTCGGGGCCGTCTTCGAGGGACTGGACGCCGGCAAACGGGTCGCCATGGTCGGCGGCGGCACCGACATCAACCTGATCGCCAAGGCAGCGAAGGACCTCCAGGCCGGCCGCCGCACCAAACACGCGGAACTGAGCGCATTCGAGGACTGGGACGAGGTCCGCGACTACGCCGAGTCCAATGAGGACGCCAAGGCCCTGCAGACCTTCGTACGCCTCCTCGACCGCTACAGCCCCGACGACATCATCGACATGGTCCGGCAGCTGGTCCCTGAGGACGCCAAGGACCCCGAGCAGCGCCCGCAACTAGTCGTCTCCACCGCGCACAAGGCCAAGGGCCGCGAATGGGACCAGGTCCGCATCGGACCCGACTTCCCCCAGCCCAAGGAGGACACCGAGACCGGCGAGATCATCCTGCCGGGAGGCGAGGACCTGCGCCTGGCGTACGTCACGGTCACCCGCGCCAAGCAGCGGCTCGAACTAGGCTCACTCGACTACGTCCTGCGCCTGGACGGCGCGGCACGCCGCCGGCCCAACGACGGCGCAAGCATCACAGCAGTACAGGAACCCGCGGAGCATCCCCACCAGGCCGCGATCAGCCAAACCCTGACGTCTCCTCAACCGGACCCGATGGCAATGGGCCTCGCCACAGCAGTCCCGGAGCCGCACCCCGCGCCGGTGCGCCAGCCCGTCACCGAGCTCCAGACCACGATTACTCTCTCTGCCTCTGCGTCCGACCGGCTTTCCGTCATCCTCACACCTGAGGGCGTTGGACCGGCCACCCGGCCGGTCCCCGAGATCCGGGCCGACGACCTGCCCGGGCCAGCCCTGCCGGTGACCGTGGTGGTGCCCGCCCTGGTCCGGCCCGCACATCAGAACGGGTACCTGGTGGAACCCGACGAGGTGACCGCCTGGCTCGACACGGTCCTCGCCGACGGCCCACTCGCGCCTGCGTGGGCCAGCGAGCCCCTGCGTGCAGCGCTCGCCCCTGCGGTCGCGGAGGCCGTGAACGACACCCTCGCGCCGTCCGCCGACGACCTGGTGGCGTGGGTTGTCGACCATGTCGCGCAGGACGCCGGCCTGCTGCAGCACGTCGAAGCGGGCCATCTGGAGGAGTTCGCCCGGGGTCTTGCCGAGGCAGTCGACGAAGCCCTCATGGAAGGCGCGACGGAGCACCAGCTCTGGGCCTATCTCCGCGATGGTGTTCGCGAGGACGTCCTTGCCCGCGCCACTCCTCGGGCGTACGAAGCGCTCCGTACAGCGACCATGCAGCCTGTCGACATGGTGCTCGGCGCCCCCGAGCCGGCCACCGGTGGACCCGCCGCAGCCCCTCACACAGCCGCAGCCGAGGTGGCGCCCGAGGCCACGGCGCCGCAGCCGACAGCACAGCATCAGACCTCCCCGGACGCTCAGCCAGTCAGGGCCGTGCCCGGCACACCGGCGCCGATGGACGCCGTAGGCGCCCCGACGACGCCGCGCCTCGACGACTCACCTCCGGCGCCCGGGGACGTCGCCCCGCCCCGCGGCGTGGTGTCCTCGCACTGGAACCCCACCCAAGGGGGCGAGGTCCCGAACATTGCAGCCCAGCGTGCGCTTGCAGCGGGCGGCGACCGTGCCCATAGCGCCGAGTACCTGCGGATGCTGCAGGTCGCCGAGCGGCTCGAACCCCTCGCGCAGTTCGACGCCAACCGCCAGCACTTCCGGGCGCAGGATCTGGGCCAGGCCAAAGCCATGTGGGTGTGGGACCGGCAGGCTACGGTCCTGCGCGGTGACGCCGAACGGATCGGCCAGTTGGCACTGGTCGACTACCTCACGCGGATCAACGACGCCGGCTTCGACCCGCAGGCGCTGAAGGAAGCCTTCTTCGGCAACCCGCAGGGACCGGAGGAGAGCCGGGCTGGCATCGCGGGCGAGACACGCCACCACACCCGTCTACGCCAGGTGTTTGCCGAGCGCCTGGTCGCCGCGCGTGCCGAGGCCCAGAAGGAAGGCGCCGACCCGGACGCCGTCGTGGACTTCCTGTGCCGCACGGCCGGCATGGACCCCGACCAGGATGGCGGTGACCTGCACTACCTGGAGACCGTGCTGGACGCGGCACTCGAAGAGGCGTACCTGGCGTACGCGCGGGCCCATCTGAGCGAGGACGCACCGGCGTTCGCGGACCACCTGCGCCGTGAGGCGGAGCTGAGCGCCCGTATTCAGGCCGCACCGCCGATCTCGCTGCCCGACAAGTCCCGCTGGGGCGCCCGCGACGACGTGGAACCCGGCACGGTCATCCGCAGGCACCGCGACGGCCAGTGGGACGATCCGTGGCTGGTGGAGGCCAACTACGGCCATTCGGTCTCCCTCTCGAAGGTAGGGAATGGCAGCGCGTACCGCGGTGACTGGGGCCGACACTCGCATGTCGCCGTCATCGAGGCGGGCCCGGACGTCACGGCCGCCAAGCGCAAGGTCCGAACGGACAAGAGCCTTCGTGAGAGCCTCGAGCGCAACAGGGCAGCGTGGCAGGGACGTCACCAGGAGGCGCCCGTCGACCGCGACGCCGGCCTTCCCGTCTACGGGGAGGGTCCGCTCCGCGAGAAGCACCGCCGGATCGCGACCCGCGCCGTACTGGCGCTCGCTGCCCAGCGCCCCGGTCCGGGCCTGGCCGGGACTCGTGAGCCCTGGGTGCCGATGCGGTGCACCCCCGCCGACCTTGTGAAGGGCACCTGGTTCCTCAGCGCCGACAGCGACGCCCGGGCCTACCAGGTCGACGCGAGCGGACTCAGCAGGAACCTGCGCCAGGTCATCGACCCGACGGTCGGACCGGACATCTATCTGGGCCCAGCCCAGGCGATCACCGCGCTGGTGCCGGCGGAGGACCTCGTCCTGCCCGGAGAGGACCTCCCCGGGACCGAAGACCCCGCCCAGCGTCGTGCCCGACGGCTGGCTGCCGCCTCGAGCACCGAGGGGATGCTGCTCGACGATCACGGGCACCGGCTGGTCGACCTGGACCTGGACGGCGGCACGGGGCGTGTCGTCGACGCGAACGGTCGTATTCAGGGGTGGATTCGCGCCCGCAGCCACCGGGGCGTGCGTCAGTGGTGGGCGCAGGACGGACGCGGTGGCGCCCCTGCGGCCGACCGGTGGAGCGATCCGGTGGGCGCCGCCGTCTGGACCGCGTGGCACACCTCCAAGCCGCTCCCCGAGACGACACCGGGCCGTTCTACCCCCGCTCTCACCGCCGAGCAGCTGCAACAGGCCGCGCCCCTGGCCGTCGCCTGGCGCGCCAGCGACAATCCCCGTCTCGCCGAGGCCGCCACCGCGTGGTCGCGCAACGCCTCCGCGGGCCGCCCTCTGTCCCATGGAGGGCTGCCGGTCACCAGCGACCACCTGCACACGCTCGCAGATGCCGCACGCGAGGCGGCAGACGCGGCCCGACCGGGCACCGGCACGAGCGCGCTGCTGGCGCAGGTGGCCCAGGCCCTGCGCGCCGAAGCACAGTCCCTCGACGCCGCCTTCGCGTCCCTGCCGCCGCTGCAGGAGCCCGACCCGCTGGCCGAGGTTCCCGCCACAGCGAATCTTCACAGCACCGGCATCACCGGCGGGCAGCCGAAAGAGGTCCTCGCACACCAGCTCGTGATCGGCGACCTCGTGCGCGCGCCCTACCTCAAGGCCAGCGAGACGGCATGGGCGCAAGGGAAACTCACCAGCTACTCGACAGCAACGGTCCGCTCGCACGAGGGAGAGATCCACGGGCACCGCCTGCGGATCGAGGGCCCCGAGGGCGTGGACATACCGTTTGTGCCGTTCGGAACCCGGGTGCAGGTCCTCACCGAAGGACAGCTTGCTGATGGCGTCGGCGCTCCCGTCCGACCGGCGGCGGCCCTCCTGCAGGAAGACCCCACCGACCCGTCCCCGGCGGGTTGGCGTGCCGTCGACGCGGTGCCGGAGCGTCTGTTCGCCGGGGACATGGTCCGTGTCCGGCGTGGTGACGGAAAGGACGTCCGGTACGAGAACGTCACCGTCCAGGACGGCCCCGACTATGCCGGCTGGTACGACACCGTGGGACCGCACTCGCGTTTCTCGATCACGAGGGTCGTGGCAGTGCCGGAATCGGACACCTGGACGCCGCCGCCCACCGAGCAGGTACTGCCCGGACTCGAACTCACCCCCACGAACCCACTCGACAGGACCGCGCCTACGGCAGCCACTGCACCCGCGGTCAAGACACCCGAGCCGGTGCCAGCCCCGGCACCGCCGCGCCGCCTTCCGGAGACGACCGAACCGGCTGCCGAGCTGCGCGCTGGGGAAGTCGCGTCCGACTCCGAAGCAGAGCGAGCCGACCCCGTCTCAGGTCCTCCCCACCCGCCCTCGCTCGTAGGAGCACGCGCCGAGCACCGCGGCGGCGTACGAGCCCCGTCAGCGGAGGAGGACTTCAGGGCCGGCACCGCGCCCTATCGCGCCTGGGCCGCGGGCGACCCGGCGTACTTCCGCACCACGGACGGGTCGCTGGCCCGCGGGGAGTTCAGGGACGTCCAGTGGCCGTACTACGTCCTGACCGACAGCGACGGCACCCCGCACCAGGTCGGCGTACGCGATACCTGGTACCGCGACGACGAACCGGTCACCCCGCCTGTCTGGGCCGAGGCCATGCCGGAAGGCTACGGACTGGCCCGGGCCTCCGATCTCGCCATCGGCGACGTGGTACTCACCATCGAACAGCGCAAGGGATCAACCGAGTTCGGTGTGCCCCGCATCGTCACCGGAATCCACCTGGGGCCTGACGGGCTGTACGACATCTACCTCTCCCACCTCGGTACCAACACCAACGGCCGCTCTCTCAGCCTCGCCCCCCGCGAGATGGTCCCGCTGGCCCAGGACACCGGCATTGTCGCCCGGGCCGCGGCCCGGATGAAGCAGCCCGACATGCGGGAGCACCTGGCTATCGGAAGGCGCGGCGCGGCCCGCAACGCCGACATGGTTGCGAAGGCAGCAGCAGACGCTGCTGCCGGACGGCTTCCGGGATTCATCACCCCATTCCCGGCCCAGGACGGCTGGGTGCCCGGCGACACCGTCGAGATCTACACCCGGGACGGTGCCCACGTCCCGTACGGCCACGTCACTATGGCCGAGCACGTACGGGCCTGGTGGGTCCGCGACCCCGAAGGACACGATCACCTCGTGACCGAAGGGCGGATCCGCGCCACCACCGCCCAGGCACCGATGCCCGGGCCGGACTGGGCCGCGGTTCTGCCTGCCACCAGCCGGATCCTGCGCGCCGACGAACTGCGGCCAGGCCAGATCGCCCGCGAGATCCGCCCCCAGTACTTCGGGAACAAGCTGTTCGGCCGGCCCTTCCTTGTAGCAGGCATCGGACCCGAACGGCTCGGCTCGACGAATCTGCGCCTCTACACCTGGCTCCCCGACGAAGACCAGGCGTACTCAACTGACGGCCGACTCCTGGAGGGCGTTCACCCCCTCACCGAATACGTCGTCGACGCGGGTCCTGACGAACAGGACCTGGCCGCACGCCTGCTTGCCGATGTCCGGGTACAGGCACACCAGCAGGCGGCGGCGGAGCGCGCGGAGCTGATCCGGGCCAGCGCCAGCGGCAACGTGATCGCGCCGACAGACTATGACGCCACCGATGACCCCACCCCCGAGGGGTGGCAGGCGGTCGTCGGCGGCCACCTCAGCCTCCAAGGCGGTGAGACGGTCCGTGTTCGAGGCCGCGGCAGCAGCTATCTCTCCACGCGGATCGGCCCGCTCACCGGCCGCGAGCACTACGAGAGCATGGACCCCGGCTTCCCCTTCGTTTTCCCCGCCTCGGAGATCGTCGCGATGCCGGCCGGCATGCCCGTTCGGTACCGCCCGGACACCACGTCGGCGAAGCGGCAGCAGCGCCAGACCAAGGCCCAGCTGCCCGGACAGGAACAGCTCGACTTCGACAGCCCAGCACAGACGGCGACACCGGCACCCGAGCAAGCCGATCTGCAGCCGCCCACCCCAACCGCACCTTCAGGCCCGGCGGCCGCGATCCCTGCCGACAGGGTCGAGGCCTCCCAGAGCGCGCCAACCGCGGACACACGTGACGCTGCCCCACTGCCGCCCTTGGTCCGCATACAGCGCTATCACGACAGCGCGGCCGCGATCACTGTCGACGGCCTGCGATTCTCCGCGCGCTTCGAGCAGGATGACGACGGAGCCAGGCAGTGGAACCTGTACTTCGGGGACACGCTGCCCATCGCGACGGCAGAGGACGCCGAGGGCCTGGCACGGGCGGCAGTGCGCCGAGCCGCGGAACTATTCGAACTCCCGCCGGACACCAGGCTGTGGCCCGAGGCCCCTACTACGGACGATGAGCAGCAGGAGGGCCTTCCCAACGCCCAGGTGCGGTTCACCACCGGGGGCTGGACCTTCGTCATCAGCGACGACGAGATCCTGCACATGGCAGACACCGACGATCACCACCTGGAGGCGGATAGCAGGGAAGAACTGCTGCACGTCCTGCGCCGCTACAGCGCTGCTCAGGGCCGTAGCATCGACAGGCCCCCGTCGGCGGGCGAACCCGAAAGCACTGGGCCCCGTCCCGACTGGGTGTACGTCTCCGTCGTCCCGAGTACCGGCGGCACCGAGTACAAGATCCGGCAATCGGACGGAGGGTGGCTCGTCCCGTCCTCAAGCGGCCGGGCCCGCCGGGCGACGCCGAAGGCAGTACCGGACATTGCCACGGTGCGCACCGACCGAGCCGAGGCTCTCGTCCTGCGCAACGGGTACCGCACGGTGGGGACCTGGGAGATCCTCAACGCGACGACCAAGCGCGCCCTGCTTGAGCTTGCGTCTCGTGGGGAACCGACGCAGTTGCCTGAGCCTGTTGTCGAGCAGGGCGTGGAGCAGAGCACCTCGGCTCCTGCCCGAGCTGCCGTGCAGGTCGAGGCACAGCTCTGGATCGAGCACAACGGATCTGTCACGCGTCTGCATGGCGTCGATGCTAAAGACAAGGAGTTCGACCAGGTCCGCAAGGATGTCGGCGGGTTCCGGCGTGCTACCGCCGAACGCGGAGTGCACGACTGGGAACTGCCAACAACCTGGAAGCAGCGTGTCAAGCGCGATACGCGTGTGAACTGGCTGGTCGAGCGCCTCGCCGACCTCGGGCGCGAGATCCCCGTCTACCTCGATGCCGCTGACCGTGCGGCCGCCCTCGAACCCGGCGGCCGCCACGACGCCCCGCTCGAACAGCTCACCCCCGACAAACGCCGTCGACTCGAGTCCCACACCGCGGACGAGCTCTCGCGCCGCTGGTCGCCCGTCGACTTCCAGCCCGGCGACGAGATCCTCACCGCCCGGGGCTGGTGGCAGACCGTCCGCACAGTTCAGACGACCTCCCTCGACACAGGCGACTCCACGCCGGTCCGGCCAGGATGGGTGATCGCCCGACGCCGGGCCGGCCAGATCACCACCGCCGCCTCGCCGGCCCCCACAGGCCATGCCCGCCCGGGCTCGCTTGACCCAGCCAAGATGACGTCCGCCGAGGTCACCACCGAACTCGCCAACCTCGACCTCCCCGCCGCAGACCCGACGCACGAACCCCTGATCGAACGCCGACGCACTCTGCTCGCTCAGCGCGCCGAGCACCACCGCGGCCGAAACGTCAGCCGCGAGCAGGAACGTGCCCAATTGCGTGGGTGGATGGCCGACCAGGAGCAGGCACCTCCGCAGCTGGTGCGGGTCACCGACGAGGATGGCGCTCTGATCGGCTGCGTCGTGCCTGCCGGCAACGGGTTCCAGGCCGTCGACGTCGACGGCGGCTCCGCGATGGACATGATCTTCGGGACGGTGCCGGACGCAGTCGCGGGCTGCCACGAGCTGCGCAGGCGCCACGAAGACCGGACACCGGCCGGCTGGAGCTACGCGGGCTGGTCGCAGGTCGCTCCCGGTGAGACCGCCCGGCTGCCCCACCCGGAGATCACCAGGCGAGGCGAACTCGCCGTCACCCCAGACCGCTGGGGCGAGCCGTTCGTCCTGCGCTCGGTCGAACGGGCCGACGACGGCTCTCTGACCCTCAGCGGCGAACGGCACGGACAGACCTTCACCGAGAAGATCCTCCCTGACACAGCCAACCTGGGCACCGCCCGGCCCGCCGAAACGGTGTCCCCGGCCGGGGCCGGCCGCAACTGGCTTGACATGCAGGAACGTGACTTCGGGCTCCCCGATCCGGCCGCCCAAGCACCCGCGGACCCATTGGCGGCCGACCCCTACGGAACCCCGCCCATCACCACGGCCGACGCCGTCCGGGACACACCGCGCGCCGTCGGCGACCCGGAGCCTCCACAAGACGAGACGCCGCCAGCAGCGGGCCCCCAGCCTTCCACAGTCGCGCCCCTGGTCCCTGACACGCCTGATCGGGCGGTCATCACCGAGGACACCCAGACCGGCCTGCTCAGCCTCGCCCTGACGACCGAGGGCGATCAACCGATCCCGCCGGACGGAATGACCCTCGCCTACCACGGCGACAACTCCTGGACCGTCACCCGAGGCGACAAGAAGTCCTTCACCGTGGTCCGAGACATCATCACGGAGGGGGAGCCACTACACCTGGTGGGGCCGGGCGGTTCAGTCGTTGTCACATCCACCAGCTGGTCGGCGATCTTCGACGCCATCGCGCAGAGCCCCGCCGCCTCCCGGACCGGAGAGACGGCAGCGCACCCCCAGGAGGAGTCCGACCGGACGAACCTGCCCGTGCAGCCGCACACAACGACCTTCGACGATGCAGGAACCGTCCAGGCCGGACTGGAACCCGGCGAATCCGTCGTACCGTACGAGCGCCCGCAGAACCCGGATGACCTTCGGTATCACCCCCACGCCGCCGAGGACTGGGTCTTCACCAGCAGGGAGGGCTATCAGTACCGCCTGACGAAGGAGAGCCACGAGCCCGACACCTGGCGGGTCACCTGGATGCCCTGGTCCCACTCGCCGTCGAACGGCGGCTACCGGTGGATCGGCCACAATCCGACCCAGGCTGTGACGCTGGCCTGGATTCGGCGCGACAGCCAGTCGCAAGCGCTGGCGGCCGGCCGGTGGGAGCGCTGGGGCCACCTGAACAAGCAGGTGCCGTTCTCGGTCACGCTGGAGACCGAGGAGATGGAACCCGGCGTCATGCGTGTGGCGCGCTTCGGGCGCCAGGCCATCGCCGCCGACTACCCGTGGGGCTGGGAGACATTCCAGCGGGGGAGGCTGGGGGAGAGCCCCAACCGGCGCTACAGCGATGGGGTTCGCCTGGAGCTCGCGGCCCATCAGCTGACCTACCAGGGCCTGCTCGACGTACCCGACGACCGCCTCCGGGTCGTCAGCACCTACCGCGAGATGGACGAGCCCTGCGCGGAAGGCGGACCCAAGCACCTCGGATCCTGCGCGTCCAAGGCCAAGGACAAGCGGTTTCTGGTGGAGGTCCTCGACGACAACGGATCGCCTCTGGGCACCGTGGTCATCTGCCACCAGCACCTCGCGCACCGCCTCACCGGCGACAACTGGTCCAGCCGCGAGACGGCCACCGTGGCCCACACACTCTCCGGGTCCGGTACCTGGGTCGACTGGGAGGACAAACTCAACGGCCTCGTGTGGACCCTCGTCGGTCCGGCCGTCGACGCGGGACAGCCAGTTCCTGACGTCAAGGCCGCGCTGTACGAGGCCGCCCTTGCCGACGGCGACCGACGCGCCGCCCGGGCCGCCAAGCGGGATTCCCGCGAGCGCGGGGAGAACAAGGTCCAGCAGAACCAGGCCGCGGACGCCGTGACGGCAGAACGGCAGGCCGACCGGGCCGGCCTGATCGCGCAGGCGGAGGCCGACGAGAAGCAGTGGCATGACCAATTCCGCTCCGCTCTCGAGCAGGAAGCGGCGACGGACGAGGCCGACGAGGAACCGGCGGGTGACGTGAGCGGCGACGAAGCCCTCGACACACTCCCGGACACCACCGCACCCAGCCCCTTCGAGTCCGGAGAGGAAGTCCACGGCCACCAGGGTCTTGTCGGCCGATTCATCGGCGTCGACGACGAGGGCAGCGCTCTCGTCCGTTCCCAGGAAGGCATCAACGTTCCCCGGCCGGTGAGCGAGCTGTGGCGGCCCAGCGAGGACCCCACACCCCAGCGCTCCCGAGAGGCTTGGCCCGCAGCCCTGGCCCAGGCTGCCACCACCGAGGGCATCGCCCTCGCCGAGGAAGGCGCACGCCTCTCGCACCTCGACGAAGCCGCCGGCCATGGACTCGTCACGGACACGGACGGGAACGTCATCGGCTGGATCCGGGCCCGCACCGGTCCGAAGGGGCGACGCGAATGGTGGGGCCAGGACGCCCGCGGTGGCGCCCCTCACCTCATGCAGTGGCACGATGCCATGCCCGACACCGCGGGCATTCCGCAGTTCCGGGCCGCCAAGGGCGCCGCCTACGACCACACGACTGGCCTGCGCCGTGACAAGCGCCCCACCCTTCCCGGCGAAGCCCACGAGGAGCTGACCCTCACGGCCGCCCGGGTACGCGAACTCGACCTGCTGCAGCTCCCTGAGGACAGCAAGGACGGATCCGAACCGCTCAAGTTCAGGCCCGGAGTGTGGCTTCGGTACGTCTTCAGCTCTGCCCAGATGCGCGCCTACGCCGAGGCCGCTCGCACCGCCGCCGCCGAAATCGGCGACAGCACCCCATCGGAACGTCGCCGCAAGCAGGTCCTCGAGCGCCTCGCCGAGTGGCTTCCCCTCAAGGCCCACGAGGCGGAGACCCGCCGCGTCACCCTGCCGCGCCCGGGCGAGCCCGACCCGTGGGCTACTCCCTATCAGGACAGCCGGCAGACCCAGGCACCGGCCGACGCCAGCGAACCCGCACCGCAAGCCGCGGAGACATCCGAACCGGCTCCCACGACTGACCCCACCAGCAGCGAACCCACCACCTCCACCCAGCCCTCAGAAGGGGAACCGGTGAGCGAAGCACCCCCGATCCCCGAAGCCGAAGGCCCCCACTACATCGGCCAGCCCGGCCAGGTACTCACCCCCATCCTGGCCGAGGTCGTCGAATCCGACATCGTCAACGGCTCCAAGGGCCCCACACTCCTCGTCCGGCTGCGCACCTCCGCCGGCCAGTCCCTGGTCCTGTGGAACCCCGAAGGCAGCCCCGTCGCGGCAGGGGACCAGGTCCTCGTCAGCGGCACGGTGGGCAAGCACTCGGTCTTCGCGGGCGAGCCGCGGACCGAACTGCGACGTGCCCGCCTCGAGCTGGCCGCCGACGTGCAGGAGCGGGCAACAGCCCGCCAGGCCGCCCCCGCCGGATGGACCGCGATCACGCATGACCAGATTCCTCCGCAGCTGGCGGTCGGGGACCAGGCGCGCGTCATCGACCTGGACGGCCCGTTCGCCCGACCCGACACACCGAACACGGCCGGCAGGTACTCGCCGCGCATGACCCGGCCCGCCGTCACCAGCTACAGCACGGTGACCGTCGACTCCGTCACTGAACACCCGGCAGGCGACCGCTACACAGGTCACACCCGACACGCTCGCAAGATCGAATTCTCGGCCGCGGACATCGCCGCCGTCATGCCCAAGGCCCCTGGGGCTCCCGCTCCCGCGCCTGTCCTGCCAGCCGCGCCGACGGTGGAAACCCAAGCCGAGGCGGAGCCTCAGACGACGGTTCAGCCCGATACCGCCGACCTGTCGCCCTCCGAGCGCCGTCACCTGCGCGCTGTGCTCTCCGACCTGCCCTTCAACCGCCGTGTGGCGCTATGGGCCGCACAGCCCCTCCAAGCGGGCGACGACGTCCTGATCGCCGACAACGACTGGCTGACCGTCGCCGACGCCAACCCCAACACCCTCCGCACCACCAACGGCGAATTCCACAACATCGCCTCCGTATATGCCATGCGACGCGACGCCGTGATCACCACCGCCGCCACCGTCCCGCCCCTGGCAGAGGTGACCGCAGCACCAGCGAGCCCGACGCAGCCAAGCCTCGACGAAGACGGCCCGTTCACGGACCCGGCCACCCTCCTCCGTGCGCATCAGCAGCTGAGGCAGGCACTGGTTCTCCTCGAGGCCCTCATCGGCAAGAACGAGATCACGGCGGAGGAGGCGTCGAAGAGCATCCTGGCTGCCGCCAGTTCCGACTTCGGATCGGGCCCCTCTGCCGCCCTGACGGCGGAGAATCTCACCCCGCCGCCAGACATGCTCCCGGCTGCTCGCGTCCTGGCCGGCCACCCGGACGACGCGAAGCGACATGCCGCGCAGAGGGCCTCACGCCACAAGGACCACAACGTCCGGATCGAGGCGAGGACAGACGCCGGGCACCCGATCAGGTCGGTTCGCAGGGCCGCCCGAACCCTTCACACCCTTGCCGAACACTTCGTCGGGCGCCTGGAAGCGACGCCCGAAGCCGAGCTCACCACATTGGCCCTCGGCGCGGGGGCGTGGGCGACCGGACCCGATGTGGAGGTCCCCGACGGATGGGCGTTCTCCGCAGCTCCCGGGTCGCTCGGCGAGGGCCAGGACGTGCGTGTGCAGAACAGCGACGGCAGCTACTCCATCGCGCGCCTCCGTGAGACCGGCCCGGGCCCTTGGCAGGCCACCGACCTTGCTACCGGGCAGCCGCGAATCGTCGATGCCGCCTCCGTCGTTGCGCTGCCGGCCGACCAGGCGCCCGATGACCCCGGCGCGTCCGGTGATGAAGCCGACCCCACCAGCGTCCTGAGGAGAGCAGCCTCCGGGGAATGGGGGCGTACGATCGCTGCCCTCGCACTTGGCACCCCCGAGCGGAACACAGACCCTCTCCGTGCGGCACAGGCACTCCACCAGCTCGCCACCTCTCTTCGCTCGTGGGGCGCCGCCGTGCCGACGCCGATCGGAGCGCTCACTGCCCCTGGCACACAGGCCGATGGCGGCGACCAGCCGTTCTTCGACGACGCCGACCATCTGAGGGAGCACTACCGCCAACAAACGATTCCCCGCGCACACGATCAGCGAGCAGCCCGGATGCGCCACGAGGAACGCATCCGTCTGTCCGCTGACGAGCACTTCTCCCTCTCCGAGGGCGGACGACTCGTCATCACGCGAGCCGGCGAAAGGCCGATCAGCGGGCGCCGCCCGAACCGTGGCAACGACGCGGGCTGGGAGATTCGGCTGCCGTGGTTCCTGACGAGGATCAACAACCTCGGCAAGATCAGCACTCGCACTCATACCCAGATGGTCGCCAACGCACTGGAGTCCATCACCAACGCCGACGGCAGTCCGTTCTCCTGGGACGCCCCCGAGGTGGACGAGCTCATCAGGGACTTCTGCGACCGCGAAGGCCGTGACTTGGCCGAGGCCATCGCCCACACACTCGCCGCCACCCCCGGCCTGGACGACGACGGCACGTTCGCCCGCACCGCGGCCCGCCTGCGTGCCCACCGGGAGCCCGCCTCCCCATTCCCACAGCCCCCCGCCCCGCAGACGCAGCTCTGGACCACCACGCCGACCGCGCCAACTCCCCGACCCTCGATGTCAGCTACCCCCGTCACGACAGACACAGGTACACCCCAGGAAGCACCCGACCCCGACAGCGTGGCCCCCCGAACGCCGCCAGCCGGCGACCAGAAGGCCACAACCGCAGACCGGGCCCTAAACCCCGCCCCAGCCAGCCCTGCGCCGACCGAGCACCCCGAAGACACCCTCCCCGCGCCGGAACCCCGCACAGAAGGCGTACCCGCCCCAGCCGCCGGGCCGGCCGTACCCCCGGCGCCAGCCGTTCCTCCCGCAGATGAGCAGGCCGCCTGGCGAATTGCCCTTGGGCACCCCACCGCCGTTCCTGACGACGCCGCCCCGGACAGCCACTGGTCGAGCGTCGAGTCCCGCGGGAACGAGCACCGCGGCGCCTGCCTGTGCTGCTCGCATCGAGGTCCCACGCGCAGAGACCAGGCGAGCGCTGTCGCGGACGCGCTCGACCACACGCACCCTGGCTGGCGTGCGACCCCCGTCTTCGCGTCGCCGTTTTGGATGGACGCCGTCAGCCTGCCGCGCCGCTCCCGGGACGCCGAGGCGTGGGCGCGGGCCTCCCAAGCGGTGCTTCCAGAAGGCTGGGTCGACACCGCCGGTCCTGTTCGCGTGCACGGCGCGGAGCCAGCTGTCAGGCCGCCGAGCAGCGGCAGCGGCCGGTACGAGGTCATCACGACTGAGCCGGTCCACGTCTCGATCGCCCGAGACAAGGCAGGCCAAGGCACACTCACCTTCCCGCCCATGCCGGGCACCACCCGGCCCACCGACGCGGTGGCCGCACGTTCACTGCTGACCGCCGCGGCCGAGCAGGCGGACGACCAGCGACGCGAAGCCCTGCGCATGGCGCACCAGGCCAAGACACTCGACCCGGTAGCGGACGGCCTGTTTGTTACCTTCCGCGCGGACAACGGGTGGAACCTGATGCCTGCTGGCGGCGCGCTCACCCCCCTGCCCCCGGCCCTGCGGCGCTTCATCAGCAAGGCTGAGGCGATCGAATTCGCCGACCGGGCGGCGATCCTCCTGTACACGCCACCGCTGGCCGGCGCCACCCCGCCCCTCGACTTCGCGGACCCGCAGTTCGAGGAAGCCCTCGACCGCCACCTCGTCGGCATTGGCGCCCACCCCTCCACCCTGGCACACCTGCTGCTGGCCACCCGTGCCGGCCTCGAACGGGACCACCAGCGCTACGGCTCCCACTTCGTCCGCGAATGGGCCCCGTTCGAGCACAACCCCAACCGGGCAGCCCCCCAGGACGGACACGCCTGGGCCGACGAGCTCGAGCAGGGCGACTGGATCTCCATCACCATCCCCGGCCACCCCACACGCCAAGTAGCCCAGATCGTCGCCGCCACCACAGACACCCTGGGTGCCGTCCACCTCGACCTCGACATCGACGGCACCCTGACCAGCCACACGGTGGCCCGCAACACCTCCATCGCCGGCGCCACCGCCCCCCAGCCCGACGATGCCGATGCCCTGGCGACGACGGCCGAGCCGGAGAAGGTCGCGGGAGCCGCTGAGGTCCCTGAGGTTCCCGCCACGGTCGAGGAACCCACCGCCGATGCCGTAGAGGTCGCCGCCCAGCCGACAGCGACTGGACCATCCCCCGACTCCCAGGACCCGGCCACTATCGTTCGGACCGCGCTGCTTGCGAGGCTCGACGAGTACCAGGACGTTCTGGACTCGGAGCCGGGAATGGCCCGCTTGGCACGGGACGCCGCCCCCGGGCCGGTCATCGACGAGCAGGTCCTGTATGTCGCTGTCGTTCTCACCCCCGAAGGCGTGAAGGTCGCCGCCGCGCTCGGCCACGAGCCTGACCCGAACGCGGCAGCGTGGACTGCGACCGAGCTTCGGGCTGCCGACCCGAACGACCTCCTCGCCGCTCTCAGCGCCCCTGCCGTCGTCGAGCCACACGCCCAGCCGGACGCAGTCCCTGCTCCGCAGGCCCCGACACCGGCCGAAACACCCACCAGCGAGCGGCTCCACCAACTCCTGGCCGCCGCCCAGCACCTGCTCGTCAACAGCCTCAGCACGGGCGCACGGTCCGAGCCCGCCCGCCGCTACCTCGCCGAACGGGGCGTGCCCGCAGACAGCCCCATCGCCGCGCACTGGGGCATCGGCTACGCCCCCGGCGGCTCGGGCACCTACCTGACCGACGCCCTGCGAGCCCAGGGCTTCACCGACGCCGAACTCCTCGCGGCCGGCGTCAGCACGGACGGCGATCGAGGCCTGTTCGATGCTCTGCGCAACCGCGTGACCTTCCCCATATTGAGCCGCGACGGCCACGTGACCGCATTCACCGGGCGCGCCCTGCGCGAATCCGCCACCAGCCCCAAGTGGGTGAACACCCGCAACACCGCCCTGTATACCAAGGCCGAGGCCCTGCTCGGCCTCGGCCACCACCGCCAGGCCCTGGACGACCGAGGCCCGTTCGTCATCGCGGAAGGCGCCTTCGACCTCGTGGCCGTGGGCGAGGCCCTGCGCCGCGACGACCGCCCCGCGCCCATCCCCGCTGGACCGTGCGGAACCGCCCTCACCGAGCAGCAGGTACGGGCGCTCGCAGCCCTGGACGGGCAACGCGACATCGTCCTCGTGTTCGACCCGGACGAAGCCGGTGACAAGGCACTGCGGGCAGCCTGGGACCTGCTCCGCAACTGGCAGGGCCGCGTCTTCGCGGTCCGCCTGCCCGCAAGCAACGACCCGCGCGTCAAGAACGACCCCGGCCGAATCTTCGAAACGCAGGGCCCTGACGCGCTCTACTCCCTCATGCTCGCCCACCTTCAGCCGGCGCTCGACGCCGTGCTGGACGCCGAACTCGCCCCACTGATCGGTGACCCGAACCAAGCGTGGAAGGCGACCGAGACGGCCGTCGAGCTGATCCTCGAATCCCGAGACCCGCAGCAGATCTCACGCCAGCTGCCCCGACTGGCTGTCCTGGGCCTGGACATGGAGACGTTGGCGGAGGAGATCGAACGCGAGCTGTCCCACCTCGCCGACCAGGCTCTGGCAGATGCCTCCATGCGTGAACTGCGCGCAGCCCGGGCGGAAACGGCAACCACGGTGCAACCCGGCCGCACCCCGAGGCCGACCATGACCACACCAGAAGCCGCTGCTCCGCCCCAGCCCGAGGACCCCTCCACCAATCCCCACGCGACCGAACAACCAGAGCCCGCGCCAGCACCCGAGCCCACGCCGGAACCGGTGCCGCCCACCCCCGCGCCGGTCGGTTCGCCCGCATGGCTCGCCTACTGGGCCGAGCAGCTGCCCGAGCAACTGCCCACCAGCGTTGCCCCGATCGAACGTGTGCAGTTCCTCAACCTCGTCCGGGACCTGGCGTTCCGTCTTGTCGACGGGCCGGACCACTTGCACGGGCTTGAGGAGCGGGTCATCGAGGCCACGGAGATGTTCGCGCGCGGCGAGGGCGACCAAGCGCTGCGGCACCTCATCACCGCGGCAGGCGAGCACCCCAGCTACGAGGAGATCGGCCGAGTCCGGCAGATCCTCGCCCAGGCCGACTCCCGGAAGCAGCCCACACAGCCACCCAACCTTCCAGAACCCGGCCCGAAGGAGGAACAGAGCGTGACAACCCCCGTGCCCCAAGGCCGGGCCGGCCAGCCCGATGACCCCTACCGGCACCTCATGGGCAAGCCCATCGGATCCACCGAAGGACCGACCTTCACCATCGCCCGAGAGCTCATCACCGACGAACTCAAGCGCACCGACCTGACCGCCGAGCAGCGACTGGAACTTCAGGAACGCTGGATCATCAACGCCCACGGCGAGGACAACGAGAACCGCGCCAGGCACGGCGAACCCGACAACGGAGTCTTCCCCGGCACGCAGTACCGTGTGCGGATCGACCGCGACTTCACCACCCCTGAACCGTCCCGGCTCGTTGCCGGCGCCCCTGCCGGCCAGGACCCCGTGGGCGCGCGACTGGCCCTGATCCGCCACCTCACGACGCGAGCCGCACAAGAGGACACCGACCGCCCCGACGTCGCGGCAGCATTCCGCGACACGGCTCGGCAACTGCGCCTGGAGGTCACCGGCCGCCCGTCCGACCGGCCCGGCGCCCCTGTCCTCACCGACCCGCCGCCTGAACTGATCACCAAGGCGACCCGAATCATCAGTCTCGGTGCCACAGCCTCCCCGCTCCCGCTCTGGTACCACCTGGGGGTCGACTACGCGGCCGCAGAGAAGCTCCTCGACGCCATGGAGAAGGCCGGAGCTGTCGGTCCGTTGACCGCAGGTGTCACACCGCGAGCCGTCAGGCGAGGCCCGGCGCCGGAAGGCGGCCCGGCAGGCGCCGCCCCACAACCGCAGGCACAGGCCACCACGCCGGCACAGGCGAACCCGGCAACGAGCACCACCGCCGGACCGGGCTCGCCCGACAACCAGGCAACGCCGATGGACCAGCTCACCGACACCGCGGCCGCCGCAATCACTGAAACGGCAGGCGACACCCAGAGCGCCACGGAGCAGATCGAGAACCTGCGCCGGGAGGTTGCCGCGCTGCGCGCCCACGTCGAGCAGATGTTCACCCCGGAGGACGCCGCAGCTACCCAGACCACCACTCCCCCCGAGAGCCCCGCCACCCTTGCCGACGCCATCGGCGCCGTCGAGCGTGACGCGACCTGGTACCTGAACATGCCTCAGTGGCTGCAGATCCAGAGCATCCAAGCCGCCGCCATGGATGCCTGGTCAACCATCAGCGAGCATCTGCAGCGCGTACCCGGGGAAGCCCGGCTCGAACGCCTTGCCCGGGCCGTCACCGCCCTCGGCGCCCAAGGCATCTCCGCCGCCGCGTTCAGCCTCGGCAACGAACTCGCGGCCCGCGGCCACAACGGATCCCCGGCGTGGACTGCCCTGCGCAACCTCGTCCTTGCCGCCGACGGACTGCGGGCCCGGGTCCTGGGACGCCAACCCTCGCCGGAAGCCGCTCAAGAACAGGCCGGCATCGAAGCAGATCTGCAGACCTTCGCCAAGGAGATGCGCACCGAACAACGGCAGCAGGCAACCGACACACCGCCCCAGTCCCAGGCCGCGCCAGTACAGCCACCGGCCGAGCCCGCTGCCAAACCGGCCGACGACCACGGCCTTACCTGGCTGCAGAGCGCCAGCGAAGGAATCGGCACCTGGCTGACGGACGTAGATCGGCAGCTCGGCCGTGCCGGAAACCGCGCCTGGGACGGGATCATGTCCCTTTGGAACCGCATGTCCGACGCCGTCCAGGCCGCTGTCGGCAGCGGCCACAGGTTCGCGACCGACCTGCGCTCCGTCGGACTCTTCAAGACTCTCTGGCTGCGCGCCGTCGAGAAGGTCAGCGACCTCCTCGCCGACTTCACCGACCGCCGTACCAGCAGCAACAAGCCGCCCACACGCATCGACGAACTTGCCCGCAGCGCCCGCCACCGCCTCGAAGAACACCGCGAACACCTGCGCGGAACCCTGCCATCCGACCAATTCCGACCCGAGGGCTACTACGACGACACCTCCTTCCTGAGCCGCTCCCGCGCCTCCCAGACGCTGCGCACCGAGCGGCGCGCGATCCTCCACGACCTCCAACAACCGAACCTCGCCCCCCAGCAACGGCTCGCCCTTCAGGAACGCTGGATCGTGAACGCCCACCGCGAGGACACCCTGGCCCAGGACTTCGCGCGAGCCAGTGGCGTACCCAACGCGGCCCGGCAGAGCCAACTGCCTCTCCCCGAGCACGCCGCCCTCCGGGAACCCTCCGAGCTGGTCGCGGGATCCCGACCTACTCCCGACCCCATCACCGCCCGCGCAGACCTCGCACGACACCTGGACACCCGAGCCGACCAGCTCGGACGAAGCAACCCAGAGCAGGCCCAACTGTTCAGGAACGTCGCACAAGGCCTGCGCCTGGAGATCACAGGCCGGCCCCAGGTTCTCCTCGACGGGAATGCCCTCCCCCCGGAGAGCATCCGGGCCGCCGCCCGCATCATCGCCGAGGGCGCACCCGCCTCCCCCCTTCTACTCCGGGACCGGCTCGACCTCAGCTACGGCGACGCCGAACGCGCCCTGCAGACCCTCGACAGCCTCGGCATCGTCGGCCCCATCCCCGCCACCGGACAGAAAGCCGCATCCCTGCGACCCACCCTCGTCAGGCCAGACCAGATCGCGAGCCTCGACCAGCGGCTCGCCGGCGGCACGAATACCCCACCCCAGCCGCGCCCTCAGCAGCAGCCGCCAGCCCACCCGACACCGCTGGCCGACCTGACTCCCACGGAAGTCCGCTCCACCCTGCGCGCCTTTGCCCAGGAGCAGCTGCGCCGCGTAGGACCGAACACCCCTGAGGGCAAGAGCGCAAAGAGCCTTCTGGACTCGCTGGACTCCAAGACAGCCAAGCCCACAACCCGCAACACCCAAAACAGGGCAGCAACACCCGTGGTCCTGGCCTCGCTGCAGGCAGCTGCAGCGAACCCCTTGGCCGCGCGCCACGACTCCGAGGTCATGAGGCAGCTGGCCGAAGCCGCTCTGCAAGGTGCTGTTCCGGCAGGCGTCGTAGCCGGGCGCGGTCCCGTCGGCCCAGCGGGCAAGCGTCAGGTCAAGGCCGGGGCGCGGCCCGTACGGCAGCAGCAACAGCGGCCGCAGTCGCCTGCGGCCGGGCGCCGCGGACCGGCGTGACAAGCTGCGGGAGAGGAGGAGAGGCGATCCATGGTGCGCCAGATGAGCACTCGGGAGCTCAGCGAGGAGCGTGCCCGGCTGGTGGCCGCGCTGCTCCAGTGCCGGGCGGACCTGCTCCGGACGGACACTCGGCCGGAGGGGACCAGCGGCCCGGCCGAGCTGCAGCGACAGCAGGAGGAGGTGGACGCCGTGGCCGTGCAGCTGCGTGTGACCACGGCCGAACTTGAGCGCCGCACTGCGGCAGCAACCGAGCGGCCAGGGCCGAGTCCCCGGAACACGCCTGCACCGCTTGCCGAACGCCAGCAGACCCAGACGTGGCATCACCGGCGCACGCCGCTCGGAGACCGCCACGAGGAGGAGCGGCATGGCATGGTGTGACCCTCCCGCTTCGACGACCCGCAGGTGGCGGAAGCAAGGCCCGCGCTGCCGGGCGCCATCGGTAGACGAGCTGGGGACGCGACAAGGGCATTGCGCTGCCACGCCGCAGATCACTGTCGACGATCACGTAATTCGGCTCTGGCGCTGATCTTGTGATCGGGCCAAGCCGCAGGCCCCCCTGATCCGTTTCGCCCGCCTCTTCGTATCTTGGTGCGATGGCGAATGAAGCAGAGTCGGCATCGCACACCAATCGGTGGGGCGACACGGCGAATTCGGCCCCAGACAGCGAGTCCTGTCGAGACGTCTGCACGTGCTTCGACCAGGGCCGGGTGAGCAACCGCCGACGGGTGCGCTTCCACAGTGAGCGTCAGGACACATCTTCGCCGGCCTGGCAGTACCTCCTGGCGCTGATCGAGGAAGCCGCTGCCGACGGACGGGAGGTGTTTCGGCCGCTGGCGGAGATGAGTCCCCGAGAGCGACGCCAGATCGTCACCCTGCCGCCCAGCATTGCGAAGCTCACCGCCGTCAAGCAGTTCATCCTCTACGGCAGCAACCTGGTTCGGACCCCTCCGGAGATCGGCGCCATGAGCAGCCTGCAGGAATTCACCCCGTACACCTCCTACCGACTGCACTGGTTCCCGTACGAGCTGACCAGATGCCCGAGCCTGAAACGCAGCACTGTGAGCACACGCGCGCTGTACGGCAACGAGAAGCTCCGCCCACCGTTCCCCCTGCTCCAACCTGGCGGCGTGGAGACCGCAGACCTCAGCCTCGACGACGTTGACCCCGGAGAATGGGGTACTACGGCACTCCGCAGGTGCAGCGTGTGTGACCGGTTGCTGGAAGGAGCCGAGATCCACCAGGCATGGATCTCGCTGCGAGTCGCTGCCGACGTCTTGCCGCTCCTGGTCAACGCCTGCTCCGCAGCCTGCCTGCAGGTGCTTCCCAAGCCTCCCGAGGACTACGTCCAGACCCCGCACACGGGTGGCCCCGGACTTGCCCAACCCACCGCTGACTACGCCTGACTCCCCATCATGTCAGCGAGCCGCGGCACAGCTGCCGGATGCCAGCCCAGGTCGGCATCCGGGTAATCACAAGATCAGCGACAGAGCCGAATTACGTGATCGTCCACATACGTCTGGCATTTGGAGGAACCAGCTGTCGGGTTGGCCAACCAGCCCGACACGAGAAGCAGATGGGAAAGCTGCGTGGCGCCTGAGAGGACGTTAAGTCCCCTTTCTCTCGGTTCGTGATCGCCCGTTCGTGTGAACGTCGGCCGTACTGGCGTGCCAGTCGGGGCCCGGGTGATGTTCTGCGACTCATGGACAGACGGGCGTACCCGAGTGACTTATCGGATGAGCAGTGGGCGTTGATCGAGCCGATGATCACGGCCTGGAAGCAGGGCAGGGTGGCGCGGTCGGCTACCGGGGATCCGGGGTCCTGTGATCTGCGGGAGGTCGTGAACGCGATCTTCTACCAGAATCGGACGGGCTGTCAGTGGCGCTACCTGCCCCATGACCTGCCGGCCTGGTCGGCGGTGTTCTACTACTTCACGCTGTGGCGCCAGGATGGTCTCGACCAGCGGATCCAGGAACTCCTGCGCTGCCAAGTACGGGAGAAGGCCCGCCGATTAGAGGACCCGTCCCTCGTGATCATCGACACCCA